>CAZOQY010000042.1:10127-15443 GCA_964581835.1 uncultured Streptomycetaceae bacterium
CCGCTTGCCGGGCGCAGCATCGTCGTCACGCGCCCCGCGCACCAGGCGCGGTCGCTGGCGCGACTGATCGAGGAAGCGGGCGGTCAGCCCGTGCTGTTTCCTGCAATCGATATCCGCGACGTCGACGATCTCGGCCCGTTTCTGCGCCTCGTCGACCGCCTCGACGAGTATCACTTCGCCATTTTCATCAGTCCCAACTCGGTCGAGCGGGCAATGAGCCTGATATCCGCCCGCCGCAAGTTGCCGCCCGGGCTGACCGTCGCCACCGTGGGCGGCGGCAGCGTGCGGGCGCTCGAGCGCTTCGGGGTGACGAACGTCGTCGCGCCGCAAGACCGCTACGACAGCGAGGCGCTGCTCGAGCAGCCGGCGTTCGCGGTGGTCA
Source organism: uncultured Streptomycetaceae bacterium (assembly GCA_964581835.1). Taxonomy (GTDB): domain Bacteria; phylum Pseudomonadota; class Gammaproteobacteria; order Burkholderiales; family SG8-41; genus SG8-41. The sequence continues at coordinate 10,510 of CAZOQY010000042.1, forward strand.
GCTTCAAGCGCGTGGTGATCTTCCGCGGCGTGGGCGGCCGCGAGCAGCTGGGCGAGACCTTGCGCGAGCGCGGCGCGACGGTGGATTACGCCGAGTGTTACCGCCGCAGCCTGCCGGAGGTCGACCCGGCGCCGCTGCTGAAGGCCTGGGCGCGCGGCGCGCTCGACGCGGTGACGGTGACGAGCAGCGAGGGCCTGCGCAACCTGTTCGAGCTGGTCGGCGAGGCCGGGCGCGAGCCGTTGCGGCGAACGCCGCTGTTCGTGCCGCATCCGCGCATCGCCGAGGCCGCGCGCGGCCTCGAGGTCCGCACGGTCGTCGTCACCGGGCCCGGCGACAGCGGGCTGCTGGAGGGCCTTGCGACTTTTTTCAGCGTTGCACGCTGAAAAAAACCATCACCGGCGACGACAGGTTGCGATCAATGGCTGCCCGCCCGCATACTATCGCCTCGCGCGATTTACCCTTTTCCATATGAGCGAATCTTCCCAGCCTGAACCGTCCGCACCCGGCTCCGCCGCCGCGCCGGCGGCCGCGCGCAAGCCGGCATGGGGCGGGTCCGCGCCTGCCCTGGCCGTCGCGGCGCTGGCGCTCGCCCTGGCCGCGTGGCAGTGGTATGACGGCCGCAGCGAGATCGGCGCATTGCGCCAGGAGATTGCGAAGAAGCTCGCCGACACCGATACCCAGAACAAGGAGAGCCGCATCCTCGCCGAGCAGGTGCGGGAAGCGGTGGCTGCGGCCCAGGTCAAGCTCGGCGTGCTCGAGAGCCGGCTCGCCGAGTCGCAAAGCCAGCAGATCGCGCTCGAGGCTCTCTACCAGGAGCTGTCGCGCAATCGCGACGAGTGGGCCTACGCCGAGATCGAGCAATCGCTGTTCATCGCCAGCCAGCAACTCGCGCTCGCCGGCAACGTCAAGGGCGCGTTGATCGCGCTGCAGGCGGCCGATGCCCGGCTCGCCCGCATGGACCGGCCGCAGTTGACGGCGTTGCGCAAGGCGCTGACCCGCGACATCGAGCGCCTCAAGGCGGCGCCGCACGTGGATACGGTGGCGATCAGCACGCGCCTCGACAGCCTCGTCGCGCAAGTGGAGAAGCTGCCGCTTGCCATGGAGGTACGCCCGCAGGTCGAGCCGGCCGTGGCGCAGAAGGAGGAGGCCAATGCCAACGCGTGGACGCGATTCTGGCGCGACACCTGGGCGGAGATGAAGCAGCTGGTGCGGGTGCAGCAGGTGGACAAGCCCGACGTGCCGCTGCTCGCGCCGGCGCAGTCCTACTTCCTGCGCGAGAACCTCAAGCTGCGCCTGATCGGCGCGCGACTGGCGCTGCTGTCGCGCGACTCGGCGAGCTACAAGGCGGATCTCAAGGCGGCGCGCGACTGGCTGACCCGCTACTACGACACGCGCAACAACACCGTCGCCTACGCGCTCGGCATGCTGCGCAACCTGCACGACGCGGAGGTCAGCATCGAGGCGCCCGACATCACCGCCAGCCTGGAAGCGATGCGCGGCCTGCGCGTTGCCCGCGAGCGCAGCGCGCGATGAAGCTGCTGCTGTGGCTGGTGGGCATCGTGGTGCTGGCGGTGGCGCTCACGCTGGCGGCGCGCTACAACACCGGCTACCTGCTGCTGGTGCTGCCGCCGTACCGCATCGAGTTTTCCCTGAACCTGCTGATCGTCCTGGCGATCGCGGCATTCGCGGCCGGCTACGCGCTGCTGCGTTTCGTTGCCACGACGGTCGAGTTGCCGGGCCGGGTGCGCGAGTACCGCCTCGCGCGCCGCAGGGAGAAAGCGCAGGCGACGCTCACCGAGGCGCTGAACGAGTATTTCGCCGGGCGCTACAGCCGCGCGGAACAGGCCGCCGCGGCCGCGCACGATCTGGGCGAGCATCCCGGCCTTGCCGCGGTGCTGGCGGCGCGCGCCGCGCACGAGCTGCGCGCCTACGAGCGGCGCGACGGCTTCCTGGCGAAGGCCGCGGCGGCGGCGTCCGGCGACGAGGTGGTGCGCATCGTCACCGCGGCCGACCTCCTGCTCGACGAACGCCGTTACCAGGAAGCGCTGAATCTGCTGAAGCAGCTGCCGCGCCGGCATACCGCCGCGCTGCGCCTGGAACTCAAGGCGCAGCAGCAGGCGCGCAACTGGGAGCAGGTCGTGGCGCTGACCGAGGAACTGCGCAAACGCAACGTGTTCGACCCGACCCAGGCGGGCGAGGTGCGCCGCCACGCGCTGGCCGAGAACCTGAAGCGCAAGGCGCTCGACACCCGCGCGCTGGAGGCGGCCTGGGACAAAGTGCCCTCGTCCGACCGCCGCGACCGGCGCGTGGCCACTGCCGCCGCGCAGTGCTTCATCGCGCTCGGCGGCTGCGACCGGGCGCACCGCATCATCGAGGAGACGCTGGAGGCGGGATGGGACAGCGATCTCGTCAGTCTCTACGCCGAGTGCGAGGGCGGCGACACCGTGAAGCGCATCGAGCGCGCGGAAGGCTGGCTGAAGCAGCACCCGGGCGACGCCGCGCTGCTATTGACGCTCGGCCGGCTGTGCGCCGACCGCGGCCTGTGGGGCAAGGCGCAAAGTTATCTCGAAGCGAGCCTCGCGGTCGAGCCGACCCATTCCGCCCACCTGCAGCTTGCGCGGCTGCACGAGAAGCTGGGCAACGCCGAAGCGGCGCGCCGGCATTACCGCGACAGCCTCGATCTTGCCCTCGCGCAATTGAAGGCCGTGACCGGCGGACGGCGGCGAACGCCCATCTAGCGGCAGCGACGCACGCCAGGTCAGAGCGCCGCGCCGAACAGCATGCCGACCGCGGCTGTGCAGGTCATTGCGACGGCACCCCACAAGGCAACCCGCATCGCGCCGGCCAGAACGGGGGCTCCGCCCAGCCGCGCCGCGGCGCCGCCGAGACAGGCCAGCAGCACCAGCGAGCTGCCGGTCACGGCGGCTGAAAGCGCCCCGGCGGGCACCGTCGCCGTCAGGATCAGCGGCAGCGCAGCGCCCAGCGCGAAGGCCGCCGCCGAAGCGAGCGCGGCCTGGAGCGGGCGCGCACGCATGCTCTCGAAGATGCCGAGCTCGTCGCGCGCGTGGGCGGCGAGCGGATCGTGCGCCGTGAGCTGATCGGCGACCTGCTCGGCAAGACCGGGGGTGAGGCCCCGGCCCACGTAGATGGCCGCCAGTTCGGCGCGTTCCTTGACCGGGTCGGTGGCCAGTTCCTGCTTCTCGCGCGCGAGATCCGCCCGTTCCGCGTCAGCCTGGGAACTCACCGAAACGTATTCGCCGGCCGCCATCGAGAACGCTCCCGCCACCAGTCCGGCGGACGCGGCCAGCAGTATGTTCGCGGGGGCGGCCTGGGCCGAGGCGACGCCGACGACCAGGCTCGCGGTGGAGATCAGGCCGTCGTTGGCGCCCAGCACGGCGGCCCTCAACCAGCCGATGCGGCTGCTGCGATGATATTCACCGTGACTCATCTTGATGGCACGGGATTGCCCGGGATGTCAGGCGGACGGCACCGAGGGTGTGAAGGAGTCGGAGAAAAATTCCTCTTCCGGCAGCCCGCACTTCGAGGTGAAGTCCTTGTGCGCGGATTCCACCACGATCGGCGCGCCGCAGACGTAGACCTGGTGGCCGGACAGGTCGGGGAAATCCTCCATCACCGCGCGGTGCACGAACCCCGTGCGCCCGCTCCAGTTGTCGGAGGCGGGGGCGTCCGAGAGCACGGGGATGTAGCGCAACAGGCCTTCCCGCTGCCAGCGCTCGGCCAGTTCGTGCAGGTAGAGGTCGGCACGCATGCGGCAGCCCCAGTAGAGCGTCATCGGGCGCTTCACGCCTGTGTGCAGCGCATGCTCGATGATCGCCTTGATCGGCGCGAAGCCGGTGCCGCTGGCGAGCAGCACGATGGGCTTGGCGCTGTCCTCGCGCAGGAAGAAGGTGCCGAACGGTCCCTCGATGCGCAGGATGTCCTTCTCCTTCATGGTGGAGAACACGTGCTGGCTGAAAGGGCCGGCGTAGTTGCGCAGGTGCAGGTGGAGGAACGCGTTGTCGTGCGGCGCGTTCGCCATCGAGAAGCTGCGGCGCGTGCCGTCGCGCAGGATGAGGTCGACGTACTGGCCGGCGAGAAACACGAACTTGTCGTTCGCCGGGAGCTTGAACTCGAGCAGCATGACGTCCGGCGCGGCGCGCGTCATTTTCATCACGCGCGCCGGCATCATCTTGATCTGGATGCCCTTCACCGCCATGCCGAGCTCGCGGCACTGGATGACGAGGTCGGCGCCCGGCCTGGCCTGGCAGAACAGCGCCATGCCGGCGTTGCGCTCCGCCTCGGTCAGGGCCTTCTCCTGGTAGCTGCCGTAGTCGACCGTGCCCTCGATCAGGCGGCCCTTGCAGGTGCCGCAGACGCCGTTGCGGCAGCCGTAGGCGATGACGATGCCCTCGCGCAGCGCGGCCGCGAGCACCGTTTCGCCGTCGTTGACCGTGAAGCTGTGACCGCTTGCCTGAATCGTGACTTGATGGGGCATGATTTCCGGGCCGCGCCGTTCCGGGGGCACGGCGTACTTGAGCTAGAATTCCCCCATGAAACCGGGGCGGGGCTGCAGTCTATCACGGCGGCCGGCCGGGTTCGGCGCGGAGGGCGCATATGGATGAGGTCGTGATCGTGCTCACCAATTTTCCCGACCGCGCGGCCGCGTTGCAGCTTGCGCAGGCGCTGGTCGAGCGGCGGCTCGCCGCGTGCGTGAACGTGCTGGCGGAATGCACATCGGTGTACCGCTGGAAGGGTGCCGTGGAGAACGCCACGGAGGTGCCGGTACTCATCAAGACGCGGGCCGAACGCTACCCGGAAGTGGAAGCGGCGATCCGCGAGCTGCACCCCTACGAACTTCCCGAGATCGTCGCTGTCCCAGTGCGGCACGGCCTCGACGAGTATCTGCAATGGGTGGCCGGCGAAACCACCATCGC
>CAZOQY010000043.1:0-9979 GCA_964581835.1 uncultured Streptomycetaceae bacterium
TGTTCGGCCCCATGCAGATGCCCTTGCCGGCGTGCACGTCCATCGCGTCGTTGATGACCTGCCGCCCGCGCTCGGTCAGGTGGTACTTCACGATCGCGGACACCACCGAGGGCTTCTCGCCCAGGTCGATCGCGCCGGCGGTCATCACCCGCGCCGCTTCCATGATGTAAGCGTTGCCGCCGATGCGCGCCAGCGCTTCCTCCACCCCCTCCATCTTGCCGATCGAGACGCGGAACTGCTGGCGCACGCGCCCGTAGGCGCCGTTGGTCAGCGCGCACATCTTGCCGGTGGCGGCGGACAGCGCCGGCAGCGAGATCGAGCGCCCGGCGGCGAGGCAGTTCATCAGCATCTTCCAGCCTTCGCCGACGTAATCCGGGCCGCCGATCACGTAATCGAGCGGCACGAACACGTCCTTGCCCCAGTTCGGACCGTTCATGAAGACGGCGTTCAGCGGCAGGTGGCGGCGGCCGATGTGCACGCCCGGCGTGCTGGTGGGAATCAGCCCCAGCGTGATGCCGAGATCGTCCTTGTCGCCCAGCAGGTGATCGGGGTCGTAGAGCCGGAACGCGAGCCCCAGCAGCGTCGCGATCGGGCCCAGCGTGATGTAGCGCTTCTCCCACGTGAGCCGCATGCCCAGCACGTCCTTCTTCCCCTGCCACTCGCCGCGGCAGACGATGCCGAAGTCGGGGATCGCGCCCGCGTCCGAGCCCGCTTCCGGGCTGGTCAGCGCGAAGCACGGGATCTCGATTCCTTTCGCGAGCCGCGGCAGGTAGTGGTTCTTCTGCTCGTCGGTGCCGAAATGGAGCAGCAGTTCGGCGGGGCCGAGCGAGTTCGGCACCATCACCGAGACCGCGACCGTGCCGCTTCTCGTGGAAAGCTTCATCACCACCTCGGAATGCCCGAGCGCGGAGAAGCCGAGCCCCCCGTACTGCTTGGGGATGATCATGCCGAGGAAACCCTTGTCCTTGATGAACTGCCACACGTGCGGCGGCAGGTCGTGCAACTCGTGGGTAATCTGCCAGTCGTTCACCATCCGGCACAACTCCTCCACCGGTCCGTCGAGGAACGCCTTCTCTTCCGCGGACAGCGTCGGCTTCGGGTACGACAGCAGTTTCTTCCAGTCGGGGTTGCCGCTGAACAGCTCGCCGTCCCACCACACCGTGCCCGCCTCGATCGCGTCCTGCTCGGTCTGCGACATCGGCGGCAGGATTCTGCGGAACAGGGCCAGTATCGGCGCGCTCACCAGCGCGCGCCGCAGCGGTGTCGGATTGAGCAACAACGCGGCGACGGCGAAGACCACCCATAGCGCGACGATCGCCGGCTGCGGCCAGGGCAGGTAATAAGTGATGAGCCCGAGTCCAATCGCGAAAACGACGGTCCAGACGGCGGCGGGCAGGCGGTGATAGGACAAAATCCAGGCGACGACAATCGCGGCGAAGATGATCAGCAGGACGGTCATGACTGCCCCTTTGTTCTATCCGGGGACGCGATCGGGTGCAGCGCCACGGTTTCACGCCAGCATACACGCGCCAGTATGGGGCGGCAACCGAGATGAAATGAAATTCACTGGCATAACAATGTGTTGCATGCGCTGGAGCGTGCCGCACCGTGTGCTAACATCGTTTCAGTTTCCCGGAGAAGGATTCCCACAAGTGGAAACGTCCGTCGCAAGACAGGATGGAGGAAAAGTCGGCGACGCGATCGGCGCCGACGCGCTGATCGAAACACTGCGCCAGCTCGCGGCCGAACTGCACCCTTCCCGCGCCGCCATCCCCTCCTCGCTCGACGCCCGGCTCGAACAGGACTACGGCTTCGACAGCCTCGGGCGCGTCGAGCTGTTCCTGCGCCTGGAACGCCGCTTCGGCACGAGCCTGACCGAAGCCGTGATGGCGAGCGCGGAAACACCGCGCGACCTGCTGCGCGCGATGCTGGCGGCCAGCCCCCACGAAGCACACCAGGCCGCGCTCGAGCGCGTCGCGGCACTCGCGACCGAATCGGAAACGCCGGACGACGCCACGACGCTGCCCGAAGTGCTGGCTTGGCACGTCGCGAAGCATCCCGGCCGGCCGCACATCGTGCTGCAGGACGAAGACGGGAACGAACGCATCGTCACCTACGCCGAACTCGACCAGGCCGCGCGCGCCGTGGCCGCCGGTCTGATCGAACGCGGTTTCGAGCCCGGCAAGGCGGCGGCGATCATGCTGCCGACCAGCGTCGAGTACTTCTACAGCTACTTCGGCATCCTGCTGGCCGGCGGCATCCCGGTGCCGATCTACCCGCCGGCGCGCGCCTCGCAGATCGAAGACCACCTCAAGCGCCACGCCGGCATTCTCTCCAACGCGCTCACCGAGATCATGATCACGGTGCCGCAGGCGAAAGCGCTGTCGATGCTGCTGAAGCCGCGGGTGGACACGCTGAAGGACGTGGTGACGCCGGAAGAGCTGATGCGGCCGGGGCAATCGGCCGCGGTCCACCGCGGGCGCGCGCAGGACATCGCGATGATCCAGTACACCTCCGGCAGCACCGGCAATCCCAAGGGCGTCGTCCTCACCCACGACAACCTGCTCGTCAACATCCGCGCGATGGCGAAATCGCTGCGGGTGACGCCGGCCGACGTGTTCGTGAGCTGGCTGCCGCTGTACCACGACATGGGACTGATCGGCGCGTGGATGGGCAGCCTCATCTACGGCTTCAAGTACCCGGTGATGTCGCCGCTCACCTTCCTCTCGCGCCCCGAGCGCTGGCTGCGCACCATCCACCGCCACGGCGGCACGCTCTCGGGCGGCCCCAACTTCTGCTACGAGCTGTGCCTGCGCCGCATCCGCGACGAGGACATCCAGGGGCTCGACCTGTCCTCCTGGCGTTTTGCGTTCAACGGCGCGGAGCCAGTGTCGCCGGAAACGATGGCGGCGTTCACGCAACGCTTCTCGCGCTACGGCTTCCGCCACGGCGCGATGGCGCCGGTGTACGGGCTCGCGGAGGCGACCCTCGGCGTTTCGTTCCCGCCGCCGCTGCGCGGACCGAAGCTCGACCGCGTGGACAAGGAACAATTCATGAACGGCGGGCGCGCCGTGCCGGTGGGCCCTGACCACAAGGATGCGCTGGTCCACGTCGCCTGCGGCCTGCCGGTGCCCGGTCACGAGGTGCGCGTCGTGGACGGCAACAACCGCGAACTGCCCGAGCGCTCGGAAGGCCACATCCAGTTCAGCGGCCCGTCGGTGACGAGCGGCTACTACCGCAACCCGGAGGCGACGCAGGACCTGTTGCACGGCGCATGGATGAACACCGGCGACTACGGCTACATCGCCGAGGGCGACATCCACATCACCGGGCGTATCAAGGACACCATCATCCGCGCCGGCCGCAACATCCACCCCTACGACCTCGAGGAAGCGGTCGGCAACCTCGACGGCGTCCGCAAGGGCTGCGTCGCCGTGTTCGGCAGTCGCGACGCGCGCGCCGGCACCGAGAAGATCGTCGTGCTCGCCGAGACGCGGGAGGCCGATTCCGCGAAGCGTGAATCGCTCAAGGGCCGGATCAACGATCTCGCCGTCGCGCTGATCGGCATGGCACCGGACGACATCATGCTGGCGCCGCCCAATACCGTATTGAAGACATCGAGCGGCAAGATCCGCCGTGCCGCAAGCCGCGAGGTGTACGAGCGCGGCGGCGACGTCGCCCGGCACGCGGTGTGGCTGCAGGTCGTTCGCCTGACGCTGGCGGCGGCACTGCCGCAGGCGCGGCGCAGCGCCCGCGCCGCGGCCGATCTCGTCTACGGCTGCTACGGCACGTTCCTGCTCGGCGCAATGGGCGCGATCGCATGGGTCGGCTGCGCGCTGCTGCCGCGCGCGGACTGGGACTGGGCCTGGTGCCGCTTCATGGCGCGCGCCTTCCTGTGGCTGCTCGGCATGCCGCCGGCGGTGCGCGGCCTGGACAACCTGCCGGGCCGCCCGTGCATGCTGGTCATCAACCACGCCAGCTACCTCGACGGCATCGTCGTGGTCGCCGCGCTGAAGGAACCGAAGACGTTCGTCGCCAAGAGCGAGCTGCTCGGCCACTGGGTGCCGCGCATCTTCCTGCGCGCGATGGGCGTCGCGTTCGTGGACCGCACGGACGCGCAGCGCGGGGTCGAGGACACGAAGCAGTTCGTGGAACTCGCGAAGAGCGGCCAGTCTCTCGCCGTTTTTCCCGAGGGCACGCTGCGCCGCATGCCGGGGCTGCTGCCCTTCCGCATGGGCGCGTTTACCGTCGCGGCCCAGGCCGGCGTGCCGGTGGTGCCGGTCACGCTGCGCGGCACGCGCTCGGCGCTGCGCGACGGCCAGTGGCTGTTCCACCGCAGCCGCCTCACCGTGACCGTCAGCGCGCCGATCGAGCCGCAGGGGTCCGACTGGAACGCGGCGGTGCGGCTGCGCAACGCGGCGCGGGCCGAGATGCTGCGGCTCGCCGGGGAACCGGACCTGAGCGAGGAAACGTCGTTGCCATCCAAGCAGGCCGCGAAAACCGAAACGACCGACGCAGGACGACCGACATGAGAAAAATGGCCTTTTCCCTTTTCCCTTTGCTCTTTTCCCTAGGGATAGCCGGAGCCGACGCTCAAGGCTATCCCTCGAAACCCGTGCGGATCATTTCGCCGTTCGCGCCGGGCGGCGGCAACGACGTGTTGTGCCGCATCCTGTCTCCGCGTCTTTCGGAGCACCTCAAGCAGCCGGTCATCATCGAGAACCGCGCGGGCGCGAACGGCATCGTCGGCACGGAAGTCGCGGCGCGCTCCGCCCCGGACGGTTACACGATCGTGCTGATTCCGAGCGGCCACGCGGTCAATACGAGCCTCTACAAAAAGCTGCCGTTCGACGCGATCCGCGACTTCTCGCCGATCTCGCTGGTCGGATCGAGCCCGCTCGTCCTGGCCATCCATCCCTCGCTGCCGGTCAAGAACGTGAAGGATCTGATCGCGCTCGCGAAAGCGCGCCCGACCCAGCTCACTTATGGTTCGGCGGGAATAGGCGCATCGGGACACCTGGGCGGCGCGCTGTTCGAATCCCTCACCGGCACGAAGATGATGCACATCCCCTACAAGGGCATGGGCCCCGCCATCACCGACCTCATGGCCGGCCAGGTCACCATGACCTTCGGCACGAGCGCGTCGGTGATACCGCACGCGAAAGCCGGCCGCCTGCGCGCGCTTGCAACCACCGGCGCGAAGCGCTCGCCCGCGCTGCCCGAGCTGCCCACCGTCGCGGAAGCGGCCGCGCTGCCCGGCTACGAAGCGAGCCTGTGGTACGGCTTCGTCGGCCCGGCAAAGATACCGCCGGAAATCGTGAACCGCCTCCACGCCGCGATCGTCGCGGCGGTGCAGCTGCAGGACACCCGCGAGCGGCTCGCGAGCCAGGGCGTGGACCCGCAGCACAACACGCCGGAGGAATTCGCGAAGCTGATCGCGAACGACGTGAATCGCTGGGCGAAAGTGGTGCAGCGCCTCGGCTTGCAAGTGGACTGAGCCGTTCCTCGCCGCGCGGGGGGTGCGGTATAGTCTTGTTCCCGATTTTTCCCGCGTTCCACATCATGATCACCGCACTGGTCTCGAAGCAATTCATCGCCCGCTACGGCGACGAGCTTGAGTCCGTCGCCGGGCGCGCCGGCAAGACCGTCTCCTTCGTCACGCTGCCCGGGGGCAAGGGCGCGAAGATGCCGCCGGCCGACCGCGAGCGCGTCAACTGCATTTTCCTCGACCGCGACATCCGCTTCGAAGAACCGCTCTACGCCCAGTACCTCGACATGGTGCTCGATGCGCCCAATCTGAAGTGGGTCAATTTCACCAGTTCCGGCGTCGGACAGCAGAAGTTCGTTTCCGAACTGGGCGCGAGGGGCATCATCATCACCAGCTCAACCGGCTCGAACGCCGTCCCGGTGGCCCAGACGGGATTCGCCGGGCTGCTGATGCTGGCGCGCGGTTTCGGCAGCCACGTGCACAGCCAGGCCCGGCGCGAGTGGAAACCCCTGCGCGGCGACGAACTGCCGGACGATCTCCAGGGCCAGACGCTGCTGCTGATCGGCGTCGGCGCGGTCGGCACCGTTTTCGCCGGCTACGCGAAGACCTTCGGCCTCAAGGTGGTCGGCGTGCGCCGCAGCCCGATGAAGGCGGGCGAGCCGGTGGACGAGATGCACCCGCCCTCGAAACTGCCCGAACTGCTCGCGCGCGCGGACTGGATCGTGATCGCCTGCCCGTTGACGAAAGAGACGCTCGACCTCATCAACGCCGACTCGTTCAGGCGCGTGAAAAAAGGCGCGAAGCTGATCAACATCGGCCGCGGCGAGGTGGTGAACGAAAAGGCGCTGATCGAAGCCCTGAAGAGCGGGCAGCTGGGCGGCGCCGCGCTCGACGCGCACAGCCAGGAGCCGCTGCCGAAAGACTCGCCGTTCTGGGACATGCCCAACGTCATCGTCTCGCCGCACAACGCCTCCGCCTCCACCGGCAACGAGCCGCGCTGCGCCGAGATGTTCGTCGCCAACTTCGGCCACTGGGTGCGCGGCGAGCCGATGTTCAACGTGCAGGACGTGTCGCAGCTCAAAGTGAAGGCTTGAGCGGCAATGCGGTGATGAAGCAACGCGGTGACGAATAACCGGGAGTTGGAGCAGCAACGGCGCGATAACCGCGCGACCCTCGGCGCCGGGCTGTTCACCAACGGCGTGTGGGACATGCTCTCCGTCGTCGTCCCGCTCTACGGCGTCGCGGTCGGACTGAACGCCGCCGAGATCGGCCTGGTGGTCGCGGCGCGGTCGGTGCTTCCCGCCGCACTGTCGATCCACGGCGGCATCCTGATGGACCAGCTCGGCATCCGCCGCGTGTTGCTGTGGGTGGCGGCGGGCAGCGCGACCCTGCCGCTTCTCTACCCCATCTCGGGCTGGTTCGTGGTGCTGGTCGTGCTGCAGCTGCTGCTGGGCCTCGCCTCCGGCCTCGGCATGGCCGCCGCGCAGACCTGGAGCCTGCAATCGAGCCACGGCGACACCGCGACGCTCGCGCGCTTCAGCGTGTTCTCGCGCATCGGCACCTTCCTCGGCCCGGTCGTCGTCGGCGCGGCGTGGGACTTCTTCGGCACCTGGGTCGCATTCGCTTGCGTGGCGTTGTGCGGCGCCGGCATCGTCGCCTCGGCCGCCCACGGCGTGCCCGGCGGGCTGCGCCGTGAACAGCCGGCGCCGCCCGTCCTGTCCGTGCTGGTGCCGCGGTGGCGGGAACACAAGGAAGCGCTCGCGCTCGCCCTGATCCCCGCGGTGGCGTTCATCCTCGCCGTCAGTTTCCTGCGCAACGCGCCCGGCGCCATCCAGAGCTCGCTGTTCGTGGTCTATCTCGACGGCATCGGCATGAGCGGCACGCTGATCGGTTTTCTCGTCGCCCTGTCCGAGCTCTTCGGGGTATTCGGCTCCATGGTCGCCGCGCCGATGGAACGCCGCATGCGCGGCGACCGCCTGCTGATCGCGTGCGTCGCGGTCTCGATCGCCGGCATCGCGGTCACTCCCCTCATCGGGCAATTCCTGATCCTGCTGATCGTCGCCTCCGCCCTGCGCGGCATCGGCCAGGGCATCAGCCAGCCGCTCATGTATTCCATATTGAGCCACGGCGCGCCCTCGACCCGGCACGGCGCCAGCATCGGCCTGCGCAACGCCGTCGTCCGCCTCGCCTCCATCGTGACGCCGACCGCCATGGGCTTCGCCGCCGAGGCCTGGGGCATCGAGGCGAGCTTCTACCTCATCGGCGTCTTGTTCCTGCTCGCGACCACCGCGCTGGCGTTTTATAACCCCCGGCCCGGGCAGCGTGATTCGTGAACCGCGATTCGACCCTTCCGCCTTCCGACTTTCGCCTTCCGACTTTCGCCTTCACTCCGCCCTGATCCCGCCTTCGCGGATCAGAGCCTGGTAGCGCAGGTACTCCTCCTGCATCAGCCGGCTGAAGCCGTCGGGCGTGCCCTCGGGCGTCGTCTCCGCGCCCTGGCGCCGGAACAACTGGCGCAGGGATACCTTGCGCAGCCGGTGCACGATGTCGCCGTGCAACTGCTCGACGATGCGCCGCGGCGTACCCCGGGGCGCGACGATGCCCGACCAGCGGTCGAACTGGGCGTCCGGCAGCCCGAGCTCGGCGATCGCCGGCACTGCCGGCAGCGCCGGGCTGCGATTGGGCGTCATCACGGCCAGCGCCCTCAGCCTGCCCTCGCGCACCGGCGGCAGCGCCGCCGGCAGCGTCAGGACGGCGTAGTGCACCCGCCCGAGCGCCAGCTCGATGAACGCATCGGACACGTTTCTGAATGGCACGTGCTGCGCCTCGGTGCGCAACGCGCGGTTGAACAGCTCGCCCGCGAGATGCGACGCCGAGCCGATGCCGAGCGAGGCGTAGTTGAGCTCGCCCGGGCGCGGCCGCGCGTAGGCCGCGAACTCGGCCGCGGTTCGCACGGGAATGGCCGGCGACACCGCCAGCACGTTGGTGATCGACGCGACGTGGGCGACGCCGACCACGTCGGCCAGCGCGCGATACGGCGGCTGCTCGCGCATCAGCTCGGTGATGAGGCGCGTGACGCCGACCATGGCGAGCGTGTGGCCGTCGGCGCTCGCCTTCGACACCATGTAGTTGCCGATCAGCCCGCCCGCGCCCGCGCGATTCTCGACGATGACCCGTCTTTGATAGAACGCCCCCAGTTCCTCGCCGAGCGAGCGGGCGAAGAAATCGTCCGCCCCGCCCGGCGAATCCGCGACGATGATGCGGATGGGCCTGACGGGATAAGGGGGAAGATCCATCGCGCCGTTGGCGGCGCACGGCGCCGCGACCAGGACCGCAACAGCCCCGACACGAAGGAGGACACGAAGGGCACGAGGGACGAACATCACCCGCCAGCCTACTCCTGATTTTTGGGCTACGGCTTCAGCGCGCGATACAAGAACGGCAGGCTCACGTCCATCCGGTAGTCGATGTCGGAGTGGTTGTCGTCGAATTCCTCGTAGACGTGCCGGATGCCGGCCGCGGCGAGTCGCTTCGACAGCACGCGCGAGCCGTAGTGGATGTGGTACTGGTCGCGCCAGCCGCAGTCGATGTAGATGCCGCGCAGCGAGCGCAGGGCGGCGCGGTGGCGCTCGACCAGGTTGACCGGGTCGTGCCGCCGCCACCGGCGCCAGCGCTCCGCGATCAGCTCGCCGGTCTCCAGGTTGAAGGGCACGCGGAATCCGAGCGGCGCCCGCGGATCGGGATCGTAAGTCGCGGCCATGCACAGGTTCATGATGCAGTGGCCTTCCGCGCCCGACACTTTCTCCTTCTTCCACACGTTGTCGAGGAAGCGCCGGATGCGGCCGTCGTCGAGCCCTTTCGCCAGCCCCTTGCGGCCCGACTCGCGGCGCGCATCGTAGCGTCCCGGCCGGCGCCGGGGCCGGCGGTGCTTTTGCAGCTCGTTCAGCGTGTTCGGCCAGTCGCACCAGTAGACGTAATCGAAGTAGGCGTCGCCGGAATGATTGGCGATGGCGCCCCAGGTTTTCGGGTACTTCATGCCGTGCAGCATCGAGCCGTAGCCGCCCGAAGACTTGCCGAAACAACCCCTGTGCTCGCGGGCGGCGAGCGTGCGGAACCGGCGATCCACGAACGGGACGATCTCGCGCGTGAGGTAGTCGGCGTAGTTGCCGATCGCCGACGAATTCACGTACTGGTTGCCGCCCAGCGCGGTGAAGCAGTCCGGGAACACGATGATCGCCGGCCCCATCCTGCCCTCCCGGATCAGCCGCGCCGCGCGCTCGGGCACGTTGTCGCTGAACGGCTTCCAGCCCACGTGCGAGAGACCCGAGCCGGTGAAGCCGACGAGATCGTAGAACACCGGGAAGCGCCGGTTGCCGCTGCCGTCGTACTGCGGCGGCAGCCACACCCCGACTTTCCGCGCGTGCGGATCGCCGAGCGGGTTGTCCTTCAGGATTTCGGACCGGTGCTCCAGCACGACCAGCGTGCCGGCGG
>CAZOQY010000043.1:10079-11148 GCA_964581835.1 uncultured Streptomycetaceae bacterium
ACGACCTTCTGCCGCTGCCCCGTCTCCGACGCGCGCGTGATCGCGTCGAGCATGCGGTGCCGGCGCACGGCGTGATCGAAGTCGGGCTCGACCGGCGCGCCGCCGCGGATCGCCCTGGCGAAATTGACCCACATCTGGCCGACGTCGTAGGCGCGGCCGACTTTCCGCACTTCCTCCGGCACCCACTTCAACCGGTCCGGCACCGGCAGCTCCTTCAGCGCCTTGTCGTCCTTCTTGCCGCCCATGATCCTGCGGTTCACCTCCTCGCCCGCCTCCCCGCCGCCGATCATCATCAGCGTGCCTTCCCTGCCGTAGATCTCGAAGCGGTAGCCGGCGCCGAGGTACGGCTGGACGCCGACGTAGGCGCTGATGATCGCGCCGCCCTCGAGCCGCCCCTGGATCATGACGTTGTCGGGCGCGGTGGTATCCACGTATTGCTTCGTGTCGGTCTCGTACCACTGCGGCACCTGCGTGCTGACGACCGACTGGACCTCGGCGAGCTCGCCCACCACCATCAGCACGGCGTCGATCGCGTGCCCGAAGGTGATGGTGTACGGGTTCGCGCCCAGCTTCGAATCGCGCTGCCAGGTGCGGTCCGAGGTGCGCGTCAGCACGCCGCTGTTCATCTGCATCACGTTCACCGACAGCACCTGGCCGACGTAGCCGTCGCGGACCAGCTCGCGCATGTAGAGATACGCGGGCGATGCGCGCCGCTGCAGGCCGACCATCGTGCGCAGCTTCTTCGCGCGCGCCAGCGCCGCGAGCTCCTCGGCCTCCTTCGTGTTGGCGCCCAGCGGCCACTCGCAGTAGACGTGCTTGCCCGCCTCCAGCGCGGCTTTCGCGAGCACGTAGTGCGCCGGCACGCGCACGGCGACGAGCGCTGCCTCCACTTTCGGGTCCGCGCCCAGCGCCTTGACGTCGCTGTAGGCGTGCTTCACGCCGTACTTGTCGGCCGCCGCCTGCGCCGTGTCCGCGTGCGCCGTGCACACCGCGTAGAGCTCGGTCTCCGGCAGGCCCTGCAGCGCCGGGACGTGCGCCCACGGCCCCCAGCGCCCGCCGGCGCCGATCA
>CAZOQY010000043.1:11248-15124 GCA_964581835.1 uncultured Streptomycetaceae bacterium
CTACGCGCCGGGCAGTCGCAGCACGGGTTTGCCGACCTGCTCGCGCTTCTCGATCTTCTCGTGCGCGACTTCGACGTCGTCGAGCGTGTAGTGCCCGGAGACCTCGATCGCAAGCGCCCCCCCGGCCAGCGCCTTGAACACGTCGTCCGCGCGCCGCTGCACGGTGGCCGCGTCCTGCAAATGGTCGGCCAGGCGCGGCCGCGTCAGGAACAGCGAGCCCGATTCGCCGAGCTCGATGGGATCGAGGTCGTCGAGCGAACCGGAGACCGAGCCGTAATTGATCACCAGGCCGCGCTTGCGCGTGGCGCGGAAGCTGTCGCGCAGCGTATCGCGGCCGACCGCATCGAACACCACGTCCACGCCGGCGCCGCCGGTGAGTTCGCGCACGGCGTCGGCGAAGCGCCCTCCGTCGTACAACAGCGCGTGGTCGGCGCCGCGTTGCCGGGCGACGTCGCACTTTGCCTTCGAGCTCGCGGTCGCGAACACGGTCGCGCCGAGTTGCCTGGCCATCTGCACGACGATCTGCCCGATGCTGCCCGACGCCGCGTGGACCAGGCAGGTGCGGCCGCGGGCAAGCCGCGCAACGTCGTGCACGAGATAGTGGGCCGTGCACCCCTGGAACATCGCCGCGGCCGCGAGATCGAAGGTGGTCTCCTTCGGGATCTTCGCCGCGAGCGCGACCGGCACGCAGGCGAACTCCGCGTAGCTGCCCCACGAAATGCACCAGGCCACCCGGTCGCCGACCGCCAGACGCTCGACGCCGGCGCCCAGCGCGACGACCTCGCCCGCCCCTTCCATGCCCAGCGTGCACGGCAGGCGCACGGGATAGGTCCGGGAAGTCGCGTACTTGCCCTGGCGCGTGTGGATGTCCATGAAGTTGATGCCCGCGCGCGCCACCTTGACGAGGACCTCGCCCGCGCGCGGCGCGGGAACCGCGATGTCCCGCCGCTGCAGGACTTCGGGCCCGCCGTATTGCTCGATGGTGATCGCGCGCATGGCCGGCCGGTCAACGCTTGCCGAAATACTCCTGCACCGTCTCCCACGCCACCGCCTGCAGGAACTGGGCGGTCTCGGCGTCGAGACCGGCGGTGTAGCGGTTGCCGACCGGCGACTTGCCGTAGATCGCCGCGTACGCGGTGGCGGCGGACAGGTAGGTGCCGGGCAGGCTCGGATGGCGCTTGTCCGGGTTGTAGAGCTCCAGGTCGGGCCGCTTGCCCATCGCTTTCGCGAAGGCTAGGCCGGAAGGCACGACCAGCGCGTCGTTGTTGTTGCCCGCGACGGTGTATTCCTCGGCGAGTTGCGCCGTCATCTCCGGCTTGTCCTTGTACGCCCAGGTCATCAGGAAGATCGGCTGCGCCCCGTGCTTGCGCACGATGTCGCTCTGCTTCTTCGCGTATTCGTGGAACACCGGCTTCAGCTTCGGGTGCACCGGGCACTGGCTGCAGTCGGACATGATCACGACGTCGAACAGCTTGTCGAGCTTGTTGAAACGGACCTCGTTGTCGCCGACGAAGGAATACTTGCCGATGCCGTTGGGCCGGAAGTAGGAATCCATGTCGTGCCAGTCGAAGCCGGAGCCACTGATCGTCACCGAGGAGGCGCGGTGAGGCTGTTTCGGATCGGCGGCGCGGATCATCCGGCCGAGGTAATTGTGCATGCTGTCGTTGTAGTAAAAAAAGCTGTTACCGACCCACATGATGGACTGCGGAGCCCCGCCGCCGACCTCGGTGCGCTTCGGCTTCGTTTGCGCGAGCAGGTCGCCCGACAGCGCGGCAAGCAGAAAAATCGAAACGAATGCGTGGGTTATCTTCGAGCCATTCGATCCCCGGAACATGGATTCCTCCCAGTTTTATTGGCGGCGGCGAACGTCGAGTCTACCTGAGCACGACGGGCGCGGCGCAGTATAGTATCGGCCATCGTCATCGGAGGACACGTTCGTGGAAATGGAACTCAAATCGCGCCGCGTGACGGTGCAGGATCTCGGCGACGCGATCGAACTCAGCTACACCAACGGCTGGACCGACGGGCTGCCGGTGGTGCCGGCGACGGGGGAGCGCATCCAGGCGATGCTGGAAGCCGGCGGCGTCGAGCCGCAGAAGCAGGTCGCCTTCATCGAAAACCGCCAGGTCTCGGTCACCGCCGAGAAAGTGGCGATCAATGCCGTGATGGCGGGCTGCAAGGCCGAGTACATGCCGGTCCTGCTTGCCGCGGTCGAGGCGCTCGCCGACCCCGTCTACGGCTACCACGGCCCGGCCACCAGCACCGGCGGCGCGGCGGTGTTCATGGTGGTGAACGGCCCGATCGCGCGCAAGCTCGAGATCAACAACGGCCACAACCTGTTCGGGCCGGGCTGGCGCGCCAACGCGACCATCGGCCGCGCGGTGCGGCTGATCATGCGCAACGTCATCGGCACCATCCCCGGCGAGCTCGACCAGAGCAGCCTCGGCCACGCCGGCAAGTACACCTTCTGCATCGCCGAGAACGAAGTGGACAGCCCGTGGCCGGCGTTCCACACCACCCGCGGCTTCAAGCCCGACCAGAGCGCGGTGACGATCTTCGCCGCCTACGCGCCGCACCAGTATTCCAACCGCCTGAGCGCCGACCCCAAGGGCGTGCTCGACACCGCCTGCGCCCACATGCGGATTTCAGCGGGGGCCGGTCGGCAGCCTCAATACGCGCTGGTCTTCGCCGGCGAGCACCAGGCGATCATGAAAAAAGCAGGCTGGAGCCGCGAGCAGGTCCAGCAGTACTGCTTCGAGAACTCGCAGGCGACCGTCGCCGAACTGAAGCGCTGCAACGTGCTGCCCGGCCCGGTCAAGCCCGAGGACGAGAAAACGATGTTCCCCGTCGTCGAGACCCCGCAGGACTTCCTCGTCATCGCCGCCGGCGGAAAAGCAGGCGTGCAATCGTGCTTCGTCCCGGGATGGGGCTCGAAGGCCGGGTCGCAGAGCGTCACGAAAGCCATACGGCTTCCGTGACGCGAAGGAGGAAGGCGGAAGGAGGAAGGCGAAAGGTTTCCCCGCACTGCGGGAGACCCGTCACTCGTCACCCGTCACCCGTCACTCGTCACGTTGTTGTTTGATGTAGAGTTAACACCGCACAACAAGAGGAGCATGCCATGAGCTTGCAGATATACGATCCCACGCTCGGCGCGACGGGACGAAATGTTCATTTCGTCCCGCGACCGAAGTCGCTCGCCGGGCTGCGCATCGGCCTGGTGGACAACACCAAGCACAACTCCGACCAGCTGCTGCTGCGCATCGCGGCGCTGCTGGAGTCGAAGCACGGCGCGAAGGCGCACATCATCCGCAAGAAGAAGAGCGCGGGCGCGGCGCCGCACGCCGAAATCGTCGACGAATACAAGGCGAACTGCGATGTGATCGTCGCGGGGGTCGGAGACTGAGGGTCCTGCTCGTCGGGCAGTGTGCTCGACTCAATCGTGTTCGAACAGCACGGCGTCCCTTCGGCTTCGATCGTGACGGAAGTGTTCAAGGTGACCGGCACGGCAATGGCGCGCTCGTGGGGCCTGCCGGATTTCAAATTCATCGCGATGCCGCATCCGATCGCGAACCTGACGCCCGAGCAGCTCGATCAGCGGGCGGCGGCGATCTTGCCGGAAGTGGTTAAGCTATTGCTGGAGGGCCAGACGTAAAGCTCAGACACAAAGGACACGAAGGACACAGAGGAAAGAACTCAAAATCAACATTCCTGGTCGCATGGCCCTTCGATAAAAATGAAAATGGAGCCGCCCGGCTCCATTTTTTTGTACTAGCCCGCTACTGGGGCGAGGATCTGGCAGCGCAAAGGCCCGGAGCGAAAACCTGGAATCAGCCCCTCCAGGCGTGGATCTGGCAGCGTGGCGGTTCGGATCGACAC
>CAZOQY010000044.1:0-2804 GCA_964581835.1 uncultured Streptomycetaceae bacterium
CCCAGGAGCGCATGGCGGGCGTGGTCATAGGCGACCACGGACTGGGTGAGCGGGAACCATCCGTCTCCGCGCTTGGCCATGCCCTCCGCCGGTGCGATCTCGATGATCGAGGTGCACATGGATGGGCCTCCTACTTCGCCAGATGCTTGCCGAAGAAGGCGAACACCTTGCTCCAGCCATCCATCGCCTGCTCGGGCCGGTAGAGCGGCCGGTGCCAGTAGAAGATGCCGTGGCCGGCGCCGTCGTAGCGGTGGAATTCGTAGTTCTTGCCGTGCTTCTTCAGCTCCGCCTCGTGCTGGTTCACCTGCTCGGGCGTGGGCGCGGCGTCGTCGTTGCCGAACAGGCCCAGGATCGGGCACGAGAGGTTCTTCGTGAACTCGATCGGCGCGGTGGGCATCTTGGGGGTGATCTCCTCCGGCTTCATCACCACGCGGCCGCCCCACAGTTCGACCACCGCGTCGATGCTCTTCGTGTGGCAGGCGTAGAGGAAAGCGAGCCGACCGCCCGAGCACGAGCCGATGACCCCGACCTTGCCGCCCACCCAGGGCTGGGCGCGCAGCCATTTCACCGCGGCTTCGGTGTCGCCGATCGCCTGCGCGTCGGGAATGCCGCCATCGGCACGCACTTTCGCCGCGACGTCGTCCGAGCGGCCCTCGCCCGCCCGCTGGAACAGGTTGTGGCTGATCGCCGCATAGCCGTGGTGGGCGAACCGGCGGGTCGCCTCCCGGTACCACTCGTCCCAGCCCGGGTTGTGGTGAATCAGGACGATGCCCGGGAACGGGCCCGCGCCCATGGGCCGCGCGACGTACGCCGAAACCGCGTCGCCGTTATGGCCGTTGATCGAAATGGTTTCCGCAATCATGCTTTCGTAAGCCATGGAAGTTCCCTTCTCCTTCTGGTTTATGCCAAGCGAGACCTGACTCCGAGGTCCCGGCCGACCGCAAGCTTAACCCGTAAACAACCTTGGTGACGAGTGACGGGTGACGAGTGACGAAAGGCGTCGCAGATAAGGCGCAGTCACTGAGACGCAGTACCTGAGACGTAGTATCTGCGACGCCCTGGCCTCACTTGTTCCGCCTTTCGCCTTCCGCCTTCCGCCTTGGGTCAGACGTCCTGCCCGTAATGCAGTCGCCGGTACGGGATGCTGATCACGTTGCGCGAGATGCGCACGTCGAGCACCATCGGGCCGTCGCCGGCCAGGAACTCGTTGACGCCCGCCGCCATTTCCTCGACCGTGCGCACCTGGCGGCCGCGACAGCCGAACACGCGCGCGAGCGCGCCGAAGTCCGGCGTCGGCACCGCCGACAGGTTGCCGTCGAGCCCCTTCGCCCGCAGCTTGTGGTACTCGGCGCCGTAGGCCTCGTCGTTGACGATGCAATAGAGCAGCTTCACGCCCAGCCGCCCGGCGGTGTCGAGTTCCTGGATGTTCTGCAGCGCGCTGCCGTCGCCGTCCACCGCGACCACCGGGTGCTTCCAGCCGACCGCGGCGCCGATCGCGTTGCCTATCACCTGGCCCACGCCGGTGAAGGACGTGACGCTCACCTGCATCGCCCGCGCCTTCAGCATGTGCCATACCGGGAACGAGAAATTGTGCGCCGACCCGGTCACCAGCCCGACTTCGGCGGGCAGCTTCTCGTCGAGCACCGTGAGAATTTCGCGGATGTCCACCGTGCCGGGCTCGATCTCGAACTCGCCCGGGTCGCGGAACGCGCCGCGCAGCGCGTTCTTGGTCGCGGCGGTGCGGAAGCCGTCGCGCTGGACGCCCTGCTTCGCGAGCACTTCTTCGATCTCCTGCACCGTTTCCGTCGCATCGCCCTGCACGTAGCAGTCGGCGCCGCGGTCGGTGCCGAGCAGCACGTGCGGCTGGACGTCGATGTGCACGATGCGGGCGTCGGGGAAAGTGTAGCCGCCGCCCAGCGTCTTGATGTTGAGCCCCGCGCCGATGCCGATCACGCAGTCGGCCTCCTGGAACAGCGCCATCGCCGCGCGGGTCGAGAACAGCCCGGAAACCCCGGTGTGCCACTCGGAGTCGTTCAACGCGCCCTTGGCGTAGAAGCTCGTCGCCATCAGCGCGCCGATGCGTTTTCCCAGGCGCTCCGCCACCGCCGCGGCCTGCGGATCCTTCGCGCCGCGGCCCAGCACAATCACCGGCCGCTTCGCCGCGGAAATGATCTTCACCGCCTCCTGCACGCGCTCGCGCGCGGGGCGGATCCGCTGCTGGTCGCCGCCCAGCGCGGTGGACAGCACGTAGTCTTCCCCCTCGCTCTCGCACTCCCTGCCCTGCACGTCCATCGGGATGGACAGCACGATCGGCCGCGACTCCCGACGCGCGCGGTAGAACGCCTGGCGCACCGCTTCCTCCGCGTAATCGGGCTTCATCACCTCGATGTAGCCGCACTCGGCGGCGCCGACGAAACGGCTCTGGTCGAGGTACTGGGTCTCGCGCTCGTCGTTCCAGCTCGTCGTGGCGGTGTGAACGACGATGGGCGTGTGCGAGCGCGCGGCCGCAATGAGGGAAAGGCTCAACCGCGCGAGCCCGGGGCCGTGCGTCACGCTGCACACGCCGACCTTGCCCGAGGCACGGGCATAGCCCTCCGCCATCGCCAGTCCCGCGCCTTCCTCGCGCGCGTCAATCAGGCGAACTCCCTTGTGCTTCGCCATCGACGTCCACCACGTCAGCTGCCCGTCGCCCAGCAGGCCGAAGACGGTCGTGCCGCCCTCCTTCACGAATGCGTTGGCAACGGCGTCGTAGACTTTCATGCTTTCTCCCATTTCATAAATTCGTCGCAGATACTACGTCGCAG
>CAZOQY010000044.1:2904-6549 GCA_964581835.1 uncultured Streptomycetaceae bacterium
TACTACGTCGCAGATACTGCGTCTCAGGTAAATCGTCCTCGATACCGCTCTCAAAAACAGCGCCTTACCTGAGACGTCTCATCTGAGACGCTCTATCTGCGACGCCTCATCTGAGACGCTTCTTAAAAGCGGCCGTCAACCAACCCTTCCCATCGGGCGTTAACCGAAAAATGAGAAACACTTCCGGATATCGTGACCTGCTGGCATGGCAAGAAGCGATGAGGCTTGCCGTAATGGTATATCACGTCACGGCGCGCTTCCCACGGGAGGAAATCTACGGCCTGACCGTCCAGACCCGGAAAGCCGCATCTTCGGTTCCGTCCAATATCGCCGAGGGCGCGGCACGCAACTCTTCCCGGGAATTCCATCACTTCCTTGGCGTCTCCGCCGGCTCTCTGGCCGAAGTAGAAACCCAGCTGGAACTCGCCGCCAGGCTGGATTACATGAAGCCCGACCGGCAAATCGCACAACAGGCACAGAAGGTCGGAATGCTCCTGGAGGGACTGCGCCGCTCTTGCAAGCGCATTGCGTAGAGGCGTCGCAGGTACTACGTCTCAGGTGCTACGTCTCAGATAAATCGTCTCAGGTACTGCGCCTTACCCGCGATGCCTTATCTGCGACGTCTCATCTGAGACGCCCCATCTGCGACGCTTCACCTGAGACGCCTCACCTGCGACGCCTCTTCCAGGGACCTTTGATCGTGGCCACTCACTAAGGTATTCTTGCCCCCATAACAACTAAGCGAGGGGACACCATGAAACGCATCTCAGGTTACCGCGGGAAACTGCCTCTGCTGCTGGTTGCGCTGGGGCTCGCCATTCCGGTGGCGCATGCGCAGACTGCGGACAAGTACCCGAGCCGCTCGATCCGTATCGTGACGCCGGCGAACCCGGGCGGCACGACGGATTTCCTCGCCCGCGTGCTGGCGCCGCATCTCACCAGGCTCTGGGGCGAGCAGGCCATCGTCGACAACCGCGGCAGCGCCTCGGGTGTGAACGGTGCGGAGATCGTGGCGCGCAGCGCGCCCGACGGCTACACGTTGTTCATCCCCTACCACCAGCACACGGTGAACGCGGCGCTCATCTCAAAGCTGCCGTACCACCCCGTGCACGACTTCACCGCGATCAGCCAGATGACCGAGGGCGGCCTGCTGCTGGTCGTCAACCCGTCGCACCCGGCGAAAACCGCCAAGGACTTCGTGCAGTGGGCCAGGACCACCAAGGAACCGATCAACTTCGGCTCCGCCGGCATCGGCAGCGGCGGCCACCTGGCGGGAGAACTCTTCCAGCTGATGGTCGGGACGAAGGCGCAGCACATTCCCTACAAGGGAACGGGGCCGGCGGCCGTCGGCCTGCTGGGCGGGGAATATCACTACAACTTCATGGGGCTCACCGGCGCGTTCGGCCAGGTGCGCGCGGGCAAGCTGCGCGCCATCGCGGTGAGTTCGGGCAAGCGGCTCGACACGGCGCCGGACATCCCGACCATGAGCGAAGTGCTGCCGGGCTTTGAGGTGGTGGGCTGGTACGGCGTGACCGCGCCGGCGAACCTGCCCAGGCCGCTGCTGCAAAAAATCCACGCCGGCGTCGTGTCCCTGGTGAAGTCGCCCGAGTTCATCAAGCTGATGCGCGATAACGGCTCCGACGCCAAGTGGAGCACGCCCGAGGATTTCCGCCAGTTCCAGCTGGCCGATATGAAGAAGTGGGCCGACGTGGCGAAGCGCGCCGGCATCAAGCCGCAGTAACCCCCCCCTGTTCCGCATACGGGATCGACCGCAGGTGAAATTTGCAGGATTGCTCGCGCTCGCCGTTCTCCTGCTCGTGGGCGGGTGCGCGCGGATGCCCGGCACCGGCCTCACCTCGCTGCGGGCGGTGGATCTGCCCGACCTGGAACGGCAGCTCATCCGGCGCCCGCTAGACCTGGACGGTTTCCGGCTGCGCGGGCCCTTCACCGTCGACGTGCGCAAGAATCTCGAGTTGCGCCTGTCCGACCTCGAGACCGTCGAGGCGGACCTCTACCTCGCCGAGGTCCCGGACCGGGCGCCGCTCGTCATCCTGCTGCACGGACACGAGAACTCGAAGAACGACCACGCCTACCAGGCGATGCACCTCGCGACCTGGGGCATGCACGCCCTGGCGCTGGAGCTTCCCGAACACGGGCCCTGGGTCCTGAACGGACGCATTCTCGCGCGCGTCGCCGAGGAAGTGCAGCGCCGGCCGGAACTGGTCGGGGGCCACGTGGACCCGAAACGCATCGTACTCGCCGGGCATTCCTACGGCGGCGCCTCGACCGCGATCGCCCTGGCCGAGGGCGCGCCGGCGGTGGGCGGCATCCTCCTGGATCCGGCCAGCATCGGCCGCGAGATGCAGCCGTTCCTGAAACGCGTCAACAGGCCGGTGATGGTGGTCGGCGCCGACCAGCGTTACGCGGGAACGCAAGGGCGCGCCCTGTTCTACGGCCTCATCCCCCGCGGCATCGCCGAGGTGTCGGTACGCGACGCAATCCACCAGGACGGCGAGTTCCCCATGCAGCCGGCCGCGGGCTCCCCCGCGACGGAGGCGCACCAGATCACCTTCGTCGGCGCGCTCACCGTGAGCGCCTTCAGCCTCGCCTTCACCGGCCGGCTCGACTACGCCTGGACGAGCTTCGGCGCCGACCTCAAGAACGGAAAGCTGTTCAATGCCACGAGGAAGTGAACCGATGAACCCGGCAAAATCAGCCGCGCTGCGCGTGCTGCTGCTCGTCCTGCTCGCGCCGTGGCCCGGCGCCGCCCGCGCCCAGGGCGCCGTCGCGCCGCCCGTACTCGACGACCCGGTGACGCAGCAGGAGCGCATCTACCGCAGCCGCGGCAAGGACGTGCCCGATGGCTACGTCATCACCCGCGGGCTCGCGGCCTACGGCGAGGCCCTGCCCGACGGTTTCTCCGGCTCGCTCGCGGCGCTCGGTTCGGACGACCGCTGGCTCGACATCGGCGCGGGGGAAGGCCGCGCCATCCTCGATTACTACACGCTCGACTACGATGCGACGCGCCCGCGCGGGCCGACGCGCGGCAGCGGCAAGGCACGCGTCGTCGCGATGTCGATCGAGGACCGCAGGACGGCGCAGTGGCACGAGACCGCCGCGCGCCTCGAAGCGGGCAGGATCACCTACCTGTTCGGGAAATCCCTGCGCGGCTACAAGCGCGAGGAACTCGGGCGGTTCCAGCTCATCACCGACGTCATCGGCGGCTTCTCCTACGCGCGCGACCTCTCCCACTACATGGAAAAGGCGCTCGACCTGCTCGAGGTCAACGGCACCTTCTACACGGTACTGCAGGACGTCCATTCCGAGGCCGGGTGGAACCCGCCCTTCTACCAGGGCTCGCCCTACCTGACCGAGATACAGCACGCCGACGGATCGAAAATGAAGGTCTGCGAATGGCTGAAGCACATCAGCTGCGTCGCGGTGACCTGCGAGATCACCACGCGCCTGCGCCCGCCGGTCGAACTCTACCGGATCCACAAGACCTGCGACGAAGTCCGCGTGCCCGCCCTGATCCCGGTTCACTACGAAGCCGGCACCCCGCCGGAGAGGCGCTACCAGCTGCGCGCTGCGCAGTAGCTTCTTAATGCGTCGCAGGTGAGGCGTCGCAGATGAAACGTCTCAGAT
>CAZOQY010000044.1:6649-12111 GCA_964581835.1 uncultured Streptomycetaceae bacterium
CTGTTATCCTGAACGGGTACCACTCAACCAAACGGAGGAGTTTTTCATGCACAGCACGACGCGATGGACCCTGGCGGTTGCCGCCAGTTCTCTGACCTTACTGGGTTGCGCGGGCGGCATGGCGCAACGGGAAGGCGGCGCGCAGCAGATGTCGTTCTTCATCACCAGCACCAGTCCGGGCAAGGGTGGAGACCTCGGCGGAATCGAGGGCGCCGACCGGCATTGCCAGTCGCTCGCCAAGGCCGCGGGCGCCAGCGGACGCACCTGGCGCGCCTACCTCAGCACCCAGGGCAAGGCGCTCGACGACGCCAGCGCGGTGCACGCGCGCGACCGCATCGGCGCCGGCCCCTGGTACAACGCCAAGGGCGTGCGGGTCGCGCGCAGCGTGGACGACCTGCACTCGGCCGGCAACAACGTGACCAAGGAGACGGCGCTGGACGAGCAGGGCCGCATGGTCAACGGCCGCACCGACAAGCCCAACCGGCACGACATCCTCACCGGCTCGCGGCCCGACGGCACCGCGCTGCCGCCGAGCGACCGCTTCGGCGACATGACCTGCAACAACTGGACCAGCAACGAGTCGAAGGGCGCCGCGATGCTGGGCCACCACGACCGCGCCGGCCCGGTCGGCCACGCGTGGGCGGTGTCGTGGAACTCCTCGCACCCGTCGATCGGCTGCACGCAGGACCTGCTCGCCAAGACCGGCGGCGCCGGGCTGTTCTACTGCTTCGCCGAGAAATAACCGCCGCCCAATCCGGAAACACCGGGCTCCGTCTTCCCGAGCGGGAACGGAGCCCGGTCTTTTGTACAGCGTCGCAGGTAAGGCGCGGTATTTGAAACGAAGTACCTGGGACGCTTTATCTGAGACGCTTCATCTGAGACGCTGTATCAACCTAGCCGATACCGCTCCAGCTTCGCCTCGTCAAGCTGCACGCCCACGCCGGGCCCGCCGGGCAATGCCAGGCTGCCCGATGAAATATCGAGGCGGGTCGTCACGACGGTATCCGTCACCTTGAGCGGGCCGACGCATTCGAGCCCGGCCACGACATTGCGCGAGGTCGCCGCGAACATGGCCTCGGCGATCGTGCTCGGGTCGAGCCCGAAGCCGTGACCGATCACGCAGGGAATGCCGGCCGCCTCGGCCGTGGCCAGCATGCGCTGCGCGCGCAGGAACCCGCCGGCCTGCTTGACGCCGAACTTGACGTAGTCGGCCGCCCCGGCCTTGATGATCGCCACGAGGCTCGCGTGATCGCTGACGGACTCGTCGGCCATCACGGGAATGCCGCCCTCCCTGCGCATGCGCGCCAGGCCGGCGATGTCGTTCTTCGGGACGGGCTGCTCGAACAACTGCAGGTCGAACGGCCGGACCATGCGCGCGAGTTTCAGCGCGGTCTCCACGTCGTAAAGGGCGTTCGCATCGATGCGCAGCTGCAGGGCGCTGCCGACGGCGGCGCGTACCGCCTCGACGCGGTCGCGGTCGGCCTCGATGCCGCCGCCGACCTTGATCTTCGCCGAGCGGAATCCCGCCTGCAGCCAGCGCTTCGCTTCCGTCGCGGCC
Organism: uncultured Streptomycetaceae bacterium; assembly: GCA_964581835.1. Taxonomy (GTDB): domain Bacteria; phylum Pseudomonadota; class Gammaproteobacteria; order Burkholderiales; family SG8-41; genus SG8-41. Next base: position 8,208 of record CAZOQY010000044.1, read on the forward strand.
TCCTCCGGCGGCAGCGCGCCGATCCATCCGTTGAACTGCAGCCGGTCCACCACCGCCCCGCCGAGGTAGGTATGGACCGGCACGCCGTGGATCCGCGCGGCCAGCTCGACGCAGGCCATCTCCACGGCCGCGCCCGCGCCAGGCTGCGTCGGCGCCAGCGAATCGCACAGCTCGATCAGGCGGTGAACGTTGAGCGGATCCAGCCCCACGACGGCCGGCGCGATGCGCTCGCGCAGCGTGGCGACGATTTCGACCGCCGTGTGCGGCGACTTGCTCGCGGCCGACGGCTCGATGCTGCTGATGCCCACCGCCCCGTCGGATGCGACGAGGCGGGTCACCACGCACTTGATCGCCTGCTTCGCGATCCCGGCGCTGGTATAGGTGCCCACCAGCGGCATCTGCACGCCGAATACTTCCATGCGCTCGATCTTGTGTTTCACGGCAGGCATCCTTTCCGGGTGGTGGGAAGATCTTAGGGGACAGACCACTAAGGAAGGAAGTTATCTGATTGATAAGGCGGGAGATCTGTCTTAGTGGTCTGTCCCCTAAGCCTCTAAGGAAGGAAGTTATCTGATTGATAAGGCGGGAGATCTGTCTTAGTGGTCTGTCCCCTAAGCCTCAGTCGAGCGGCCAGGGCATGTCGACGAGGTGCTGCAGCAGGCCCGCCGGGTACTCCAGCACGAAGATATGCCCGAACAGGCTCATCACCGCGACCGCCGCAAGCGCGCCCGCGATGGACCCGGGCCAGCGCAAGCCGGCTTTCATCCTGAGGAAAGCCGCGATGTAGATGCAGATCCCCAATATGAAGCCGGACAGCGCGATGGCGGCGAGCAGACCGAGTATCCAGCCCTGGAAATAAAGATCGCCATGCTCGGGCCTGTCCTCGGCGGTCCATTCGCGCTCGCTGTCGAAGAACACGTAATCGGGCCGGTCGCGGCGCAGTTGCAGCGCGACGGCAATCAGCAACGCAAGGGTGATCAGCGTCACCGACATCGGAAACACCTTGCCCAGGAACTCGAGCCGCCAGGTGTCATAAATCGCGTAGAGGCAGAGGGCGGCAAGCAGGCCCAGGAAGACGGCCTGCGGCGCCTTGTTGACCGGCGCGTACGGCCCGGTGGCGGTGAGCGGGTCGCGATGCGCTTTCGCGCGTATCGCGAAAAAAACCGAAGCGACGATCAGCGCCAGTATCAGCAGCACGCCGCCGCGCTGGAGAAAAGAAGCGCCGTAGACCTGTATCGACTGGTAAACCGACGCATCGAGACGCATCGACAGCACGAAGCCGATCAGGAAGGCGGGCCGCGACCAGCCGAAGCGCTTCATGTACACCGCGAAAACGCCGAGCACGAACAGCGCGACCAGGTCTTCCCAGGCGCGCGTCGCCTGGAAAGCGGCGAAATAGATGAGTACCACCATGAAGGGCGCCACCCGCATGAACGGCACCAGCGTCAGGCGCGCGATCGGCCGCGCCAGGAAAAGGCAGATGCCCGCGCCGATGACGTTGGCGATGGCGAGCGACCAGATGATGATGAAGGTGAGATCGAGATGGCGTTCCATCATGCCGATGCCGGGCTCCACCCCGATCAGCACGAGCGCGCCGAGAAACAGCGCCATGCTGCCGGATCCCGGGATACCGAACATCAGCGTGGGGATCAGCGCGCCGCCATTGTCCGCGTTGTTGGAGGCCTCCGGGCCGATCACCCCGCGGATGTCGCCTTTCCCGAACATCGAGCGGTCCTTTGACGACTGCACGGTGTGGCCGTAGGCCATCCAGTTGGTCACCGGGCCGCCCAGCCCCGGCAGCGCGCCGAGGAATACGCCGAGCGCGGAGCAGCGCACCACCAGCCACTTGTGCCGCAGCGTTTCCGCGAAGCCCTTCAGCACGCCGGCGCCGAGCTCGGGCATCGAGGAGATGGTGGTACGCTTGCGCAGCACCTCCACCATCTCGGGTATCGCGAACATCGCGAGGCCGACCACCACCAGCGGCAGGCCATCGCTCAGGTAGAGCGTCCCGAACGTCAGGCGCTCCTCCGCGGTGGCGGGAGCCGCGCCGATGCTGCCGAAGATCAGGCCCATCCCGCACATGATCAGGCCCTTCACCGGGCTGTTGGCCGTCAGCATCCCGATCATCGTCAGCGCCAGCACGACCAGCATCAGCTGCTCGCCGAATCCGATGGCCAGTATCAGCGGCCGCGCGAACTGGATCGCCAGCGTCAGCATCAGGGCGCCGAACAGGCCGCCGATCAGGGAGGCCGAGAACGCGGCGCCCAGCGCGCGCGCGGCCTCGCCACGGCGGGCGAGCGGATGGCCGTCCATGATCGTCGCCTGGGCGCTCGAACTGCCGGGGATGCCCACGAGCACGGCGGGGAAAGTGTCGGAGGTATTGGTGACGGCGAGCAGGCCGATCAGCATCGGCAGCACCAGCGTCGGATCGCCGCCGTAGACGAAAGGCAGCAGCAGGGAGAGCGCGGCGATGCCGCCCAGGCCCGGCAGGATGCCGACCACCAGGCCGAGCAGCACGCCGCCAACCAGGGAGAGCAGGTGCTGCACGCTCGCGAGCGTGGACAGCGCCTGCAGCAGGTCCGCCTGCATCCGCGCGGTTACGACGCCGTCAGTCGATCGTGACCTTGTGCTCCGACTTGAAGTAGTTCTTGAGCCAGGCCCAGGCCTCGGGCTTGAACGACGTGGCGTCCTTGATGATGGGCACCGCCGCCTCCCCGACGAACTGCGGGTAGCCCTCGATGATCTGGCCGGCCTGCTTCTCGAAATCCGGATCCTTGAGAATGTTGGCCAGCGCCGTGCGCCAGGCGTCGGCGATCGGCTTGGGCGTGCCCGCGGGCAGGAAGAGGCCCTTGTTCAGCATGGTCATCATCTTGTTGACCGACTGCCAGGCGTCGAAGGCGGCTCCCAAGGGTTTCTTGCCGAACATCAGCGCGTAGGCCTCGCCGACATGGGGCAGGTCGGGCGCGTTGGGATCCCGGACGAGCGTGCCCTTGCTGTCGGTGATGCCCATCGAATACAGCGGCACCGCCTTGCCGGCCTTGACCAGCTTCGAGGCGGCCCCGAGGTAGCCCGGCATCGAATCGTAATTGATGTTCAGCTCGTTGCGCTCGAACGCGAGGCGCACCGGCCCCCGGTTCATGCCCCACACGTACTTCGGCTTGAGTCCGAGCAGTTCGAAGCTGATCACGGTACGCGCCTCGCCGGAGTTCGCGTTCTGCCCGCCGAAGACCAGCGACTGACCCTTGAGCCTGGCGATGTCCTTGGGTCCTTTCAGGCCGAGCGCCGGCGTGGAATAAACCACCGCGCCCTGCGGCGACAGCACCACCGGCACCCACTTGTCCAGCTCGAACTTGACCCTGGCGCGCTCGAACACGAAGCTGCCGACCGTCGTCGCCGAGACCACGATGGCATGGGTGCCGTCGGGAACCCCGCGTTCCTGGAAACGGTTGGCGCCGGGGATCGAGCGCGAGCCCGGGACGTTGAGCACGATGATCGTCGGATTGCCCGGCAGATGCTTTTCGAGGAAGGGCTGGAGCGCGCGGATGTAGATGTCCGAACCCCCGCCCGGCGCGAACGGCACGGTCACCAGGATGCGCTTGCCCGCGAAACTGACCTTCTGCGCGGCGGCCTGGGTCGCCGGCAACAAGGCGGCGCAGGTGACCACGCACAGCGACATGACGCGTCTGAACGAAAGATGCAGGTACATGGTGATCTCCTCGTTATGTAGTTATGAACGGCTCGGATCAGCCGCGATTGTGTGGCGGCTGTCCTGGCGATCTGTGTCGCCTGAAGGGTCATGCGAACGCTGACCGGGTCACTCTAGCCCGTGTTGCGCGAGTGGTCAATCAGGTACTACGTCTCGGATAATGCGCCTCAGATACTACGTTGCAGATACTGCGTTGCA
>CAZOQY010000044.1:12211-15053 GCA_964581835.1 uncultured Streptomycetaceae bacterium
CTGAGACGCCTCACCTGAGACGCTTCACCTGCAACGCAGTATCTGAGACGCCTCACCTGAGACGCTTCACCTGCAACGCCTCTCCAAGCCGGTCACTCCAGCCGACGCAGCCGCGGCACCATCAGCACGATGGCCAGCATGATGACGAGGGCGATGACGGCGTAAGCGCCCAGCGCCAGCGGCGCGCCGAAGCGCTCCGCTGCCGCACCCGCCAGGAAATTGCCGAACGGCAGCGCGATCACCACGCCGGTGCGCAGCCCCATCACCCGCCCGCGCATGGGCGGCGCCGTAATGCCCAGTATCAGGGTGGCGATCACGGTCCACGCAATCGCCTGGGCGATCCCGATCAGGAACGAGAGCGCCAGGGAAAAGTAATACCCGGTGGACACGGCAAACAGCAGCAGCGCAGCCGGCCACGCGAGACTGCTCCACAACACCAGCCTGCCCTTGCCGCCGACGTTGCCGAGCGCCACGAATGCCAGCCCGGCGACGAGCGCGCCGAAGCCCGCCATGGCCGTGAGCATCCCGTAGCCGGTCGCATCGACATCCAGGACGTAGCGGGCGAACAGCGGGAAAAACGAATAGCGGTACGGCGCGCAGAGCAGGTTCAACAGGAACGCAATCATCAACAGGATGAATACGGTCTGGTTGCCCCAGGCGTATCTCAATCCGCCCAGCAGGCTGCTCACCGGGGATTCGTGAACGGTTTGCGCGACGTGCTTCACGCTCCGCATCCGCAGCAGCATCATCACGTCCACGAGAAAAAGACCGGCGATCAGCCCGTACGCACCGCCCGTGCCCAGCACCGGGATCAGCAGCCCGCCCAGCGCCGGCCCGACCACCACCGTGATCTCCACCGCCACCGCGTTCAACGCGACCGCGTTGGTGAGGTCTTTCGTCTCCACCAGGTCCGCCACCAGCGCATTGCGCGAAGGATTGTCCACCGCCCAGGTCACGCCGCTCACCAGCGCGAGCGCGATGACGTGCCACAGCGCGAGCCAGCCGGAAACGTAGAGCAGCAGCATCGTGACCGACACCGCCAGGTTCACGCCCGCCGCGGCGATCAGGAGCAGGCGCCGGTCCACCCGGTCCGCGACCACGCCCATGAACGGCGCCGCGATGTAGCCCGCCATCTTGCTCGCGGCGACGACGCCCACCCACCACGCGGAATCCGTCAGCTCCAGCGTCAGCCAGCCGATCACCACGACGTCCGCCCACCGGCCGGTGGAAGAGAACAGCGTGTCGATCCACAGCAGGCGGAAGTCGCGGTAGCGCAGCGCGGCGAGCGGGGGCATACGTTTGAAGTAACGACGTCGCAGATACGACGTCACAGGTGAAGCGTCTCAGGTACTACGTCTCAGATACTGCGCCTCAAAAGAAACAGGCTCGATTATCGAAAAGTGTGGTGCAGCGCCGCGCGTTCCATGGAGTCTGTGCCTATTTGAACAGCGCCTCCGCCAGCGATCGTGGCGAATGGATTTTCACGCCCCCGACCGTCTTCCCGTAGAAAACTCCAAATTGCGTGTGGTCGCCGGTGACCAACGCTTCGCAGCGCAGCTGCATCGCCGCGGCCAGCACGGGACGGTCCTTTTCGGCGAGAGCGCCGGGCACCCCGGTTTTTTCTGGCTGCACTTTGACCTGCGCCACATGGACCCGGCCCAGCAACCGGTCGAGGGCCGGGAGACTCCCGGGCGCCTTCAGCGCGAGGTTGCGGCGCGCCTCCTCCACGACATAGGCGTCCGCGTGGCACTCGTGCCCGGCTTCCGCGAGGAGCGCGAGCAGCCGGCGGATGGCGCCGTCGGACTTTGCGGCGGAAAAGAGGATGTTCGCGTCGAGGAAAATCCGCATCCGCGGCGCCCGGAACGATCAGCGAACGCGCGGCTTCCGGCGTGGCAGGGCTTGTTCGAGCGCGGCTTCCGCCTCGTCGAACTCGCGGATGCGCTTCTCGCTGTAGATTTCGACGGGCAGCGTGACCGCCGGGCGCAGCAGCAGGCCTTCCGGCGTGGTCTCCGCGATGAGCAGATCGTCCGCCTTGAGGCCCAGGGTGCGGCGGAGCTTGGCCGGCAGCGTCACGACCCCCCGGCTGGTCACGGTCACGGTGGTTTTCATGGCGCCAGAATAGCAGAAATGCAGTAATCCGGCAATTCGGGCCTGTGCTTGTCTCTTGTAACTTGAAACTTGTGACGGCTGGCGGCTGTTACACCGTTATTCCTCACTCCTCACACCTCACTCCTCACCGGGATTAGCCGGCGAGCGCGGGAAAGAGCCCCTTCAGCCCCTCGGCCATGGTCTGCACCGCCATCGCCGCGAGCAGCAGGCCGAGGATGCGCGTGGCGATGTTGAGGCCGGTGATGCCCAGTTTGTCTGCGATCGCATTCGCCTGGCGCAGCGCGATCCAGGTGACGAGCGCCACCAGCGCCACGCAGGCGATCAGGATCGCAAAGTGCGCCGCCCCGCCGCGCTCCGCGGCAATGATCGTCGTGCTGATCGCGCCCGGCCCGGCGAGCAGCGGGATCGCCAGCGGCACCACCCCGCCGCCCTCGCCGCTCTCCACCTCCTTGGCTTCAGCACGCGACTGGCGCACGCCGCCTACCTGCGCGTTCAGCATCGCCAGCGCCATCAGCAGCAGCACCAGCCCGCCGCCGACCCTGAACGCCGGCAGGCTCGCGCCGATCAACAGCAGCAGCGATTCGCCGACCACCGCGGACACTGCGAGCACCACGAATACCGCGATCGCCACCGACTTCGCGAGCGCCCTGCGCCGCTCCAGCGGCTGCGCACCCGCAATCGCGATGAACATCGGCACCGCGAGAAACGGGTCCACGACCGCGGTCAGCGTCAC
>CAZOQY010000045.1:0-7200 GCA_964581835.1 uncultured Streptomycetaceae bacterium
GCCAAGGTCGACGGCATCAACAAGGGCCGCGGCGCGCTGTCCGACCAGGCCGGGCCGCAAACCGGGCCGCAGGGCGGCGGGCAGATGAAAGGCTCCGCCAGCAAGGCCGCGCAGATGCACAAGTAGCCTTCAAGGCGGCAGGCGAAAGTCGAAAGGCAAAAACGGCGGGCCGCGCGCTCGCCGTTTCTTTTGCCGTAAAATCAAATCACCCGGGAACAACACGTTGCGACTGGATAAGTGGTTGTGGGCTTCGCGCTTTTTCAAGACCCGCGGGCTTGCGCAGGCCGCGATCACGGGCGGGAAGGTGAAGTTGAACGGCGAGCGGGTGAAGCCGGCGAAAGAGGTCGCGACCGGCGACGGGCTGACGATCCGCATCGGGGAGTTCGAGTGGGCGATCGCCGTCCGGGGACTCTCCAGCAAGCGCGGGCCGGCGGAAGCCGCGCGCAAGCTCTACGAAGAGGATGAGGCGAGCCGCGCGCGGCGCGTCGCCCAGGTCGCCGATCGTCGCGCGCATGCAAGCCTGCCGGGCGAGCGCAAGGGGCGGCCGACGAAGCGGGAGCGCAGGGAACTGGAGCGCTGGCGCTCGAGCACCAGCGACGAGTGACATCATCAGTTGGCGGGCATCAGGCACAATATGACAACCGAAGCAGGTCTCACTTGAATACCGGCACCCCGGAATCCGTTCGCAAGGCGACAATCGACGCGCTGCTGCTCAAGCTCCCGGGCGTCAGCGCGCGCAAGATCAACGGCCTCGACGCCTATTTCGTCAGCGACAGGATGTTCGCCTGCATCAGCGGCGCCGGCATCGGGCTGCGCCTGCCCGCCGCCACCGCGACCGAGCTGCAGTTCTCGCGGGACAACGTCGTTCCGTTCCAGCCCGGCGGCGTCGTCAGCACGAGGGAGTGGATACAGATCGATCGCGCCGACGCGGCCGAGTACGAGAAGGACCTCCCTCTGTTCCAGGCCTCGCTCGATTTCGTGAAGGCCGCCCGCAGCCGGTAGGCCGGCGAACCCGGGGGCGCGGGTCGTTCTCGCTGCCCCGCTGCTTCGGCAACTCAGCGCTGCCCCAAACCTTCTAGAATCTTCGCGTGGAGAGGCCGCCCGCGCCTGCCGAGCCGGACCACGCCCCCTGGAGAACGGTGCGGCGTGAGCGCTATCGCTTGCGCCGCCTGGCTGCGCTGGCGTTATCGCTCGGCCTGCATGCGCTGATCATTTCGCTGGAACTGGGCGACCCGGGGCTCGGTTTGCCGGGTCTCGCGTTGCCGTGGGCCGAGCGGCGCGTGCAGGCGCCGCCGCTCGCGGTCCGCTTGGTGGAGTCTTCGCCTCCGCAACTGCCGGCTTCTCCCGACACGGCGGCGCCGGTGCTTCCGGGGCCCGCAGTATCGCCGCGCACGGACGGCTCTTTCGAGGTGGTCGCGCCCGCTCCGCCGAAGACGGCGCCATCCCCGAAGCCGCTGTCGCGGCCGCAGCGCGAATCCGGAGACATTGCGTCCGCTGCCGAGACGCCGGCGCCTCAACCGGCGATCCCGGCGAAGCCGAAGCCGGTCATCCTGGCACTCGACGAAGCGCGGCCGGAGACTTTCAGCGTGCCGGCTTCGACGCCGCCCGAAACGGAACAGCCGCGCGCGCCCGAAGTGGCCGCGCGGCCGGAACTGGAGGAGGAAGCAAGGCGGAAGGCGGAGGCGGAAGAGGCGGGTCGAAAAGCGGAAGCCGAAGAGGCAAGGCGCAAGGCGGAAGCCGAAAGGCGAAAAGAAGCAGAAGATCTGGCGCGACAGCGCGCCGAGGAAGAGGCGCGCCAGCGTGCGCTGGCTTTCCGGAAGGAGCTTGAAGCGAAAAAACAGGCGGCGGAGGCCGAGGAGGCAAGACGAAAGGCGGAAGTCGAAAGGCGGAAGGACGAAGAAGAAAAACGCCTTGCCGCGGAAGCGGAGGCGCTGAAACGCGCCGAGGAGGCTGCGCGGCAGCAGGCCGCCGCCCGCCAGAAGGAACTGGAGGCGCAGCGGCTGGCGGAGGAGGCGGAGGTAAGGCGGAAGGCGGAAGTCGAAAGACGGAAGGAAGAAGAGGCGAGAAGACTGGCGCAGGCCGCGGCCGAGCGCGAGCGCCTCGCCGCGGAACAGGCGCGTGCCGCTGCCGCGCCGGCTGCCGCATCCGTTGCTGCTTCCGGCGGCGGGCCGGCGGGCGCCGCGCCCGGTCCGGGCGCCTTGTCCGGCAAGGAGCTGGCGGCGAAAGTGCTCGGCCAGCTGAGAACGCCCGGCGCGACTCCCCTCGATTCGCCGCGCCCGCCCCCGCCGCCCGCCGATCCGCGCCGGCGCTCGGTGTTCGGCGTGGAGCGCGACGTCGTGCTGCGCATGTACGCCGAGAGCTGGCGCTCGAAGATCGAACGCAACGGCCCGCTCAACTACCGGCCCTCGGCGGGCATGCGCGCGTCCGAGTACCCGATCGTCACCGTGGCGATACGCAGCGACGGCAGCCTGGAGCACGTGCACATCCACCGTTCCAGCGGGCTGCGCGAGCTCGACAACGCGGTGCGGCAGATCGTGGAGTTTTACGCGCCGTACAGCAAGTTCCCGCCCGCGCTCGCGAACCAGTACGACGTGATCGAGATCCGTCGCGTCTGGCAGTTCGATAGTACGCTGCGTCTCGTTGAAGAGACCCGCTGACTGACGTGGCCGGCGGCTGGTGACGCGGGGCTTGAGGCCGGAAGGTTGATCTGGCTCAAGCCCCCGCATGAACCCGGGCGCATAATCAGTGTCTCATTCGACAATGAGGCAAGGGTATCCAGCCATGAACAAACCGAAGCGCAACACGAAGTCCCGGGCCCGCGGGCCGGCCGGCCGTGGCGAAGTCCGGCAGCAGACGCGGCGCGTGAATGTCCCGCGCAGCTCCCTGCGCCCGGTCGAGCGCAGCAAGCAACGCCGCAGCCGGCGCCCGTGACGGACAAGCGGAAAGACGGCGGCGCGCCCGAGATCGACCTCGCCGAAGTGGCGAAGCTGCTCGAGGCGCTGGAGCGTGACCTCGAGAAAGTGCAGAGTGGCTCGCGCGACATCCAGGTCCTGCGCGACGAGGTCGAGACGTTGAAGAACGTGCTCAATTCCCCGGTGCGCAGGCATCACTGGGTGCGCGACGGCCTGCACGGCATTCGCGAGGGCTTCGAGAACGTCGTGGATTCGGCGATTGCCGAGGGCATCCGCGCGAGCCGTTACGTCGCCGAGATCGGGCGCATCCTGGGGCTCTAACCTGAAGGCGGAAGGCCTGAACACCGGCCCCGCTTGCTGCGCTCGGCGCTAACGCCGGGCCGCGACGGCCTTCCGCAGTTCCATGACGCGCGTGTAGCAGGCGGGGCAGGCGACGCGAACTCGGCCGCCGCGCGGCGTGCGCGACAGGGGGCGCATGGTCGCGGCCTCCACCAGCCGGTGGCATTCCGGGCACTGCTTGATCTTGGAGGGGTCTTTGGTCACGAGCGGCTAGCTTAACCCAAGATACGAGCTACAGGCCACCAATTACAAGGTGCAGGAGGTTGAGTCCCCCTGTCCCCTGAATCTTGAACCTTGCGGCTGTTTCAGGTGTCGGTCCTGATCGACCTTTCTGTGCGGTGACGCAGGCGGCCACGCGCAGACGTCTTCTCCTGCCCGGGCGTCAATCGCCATCGGAGCCGATTGCGCCTAAGATACATCCCCCGGGCGAACCGCCCAGAGAGGTAACCCATGCCGCACCGGCCCCTGACAGACCGAGACATGGCGCTCATTTCCGTGCTGTGCCGCGACCGGGAGACGCGCTGCGAGCAGCGCATCGCCGCCGCGGTGAAGGCCGGGGACGGCGAGAAGAAGAAAGTGGCCCTGGCGGACCAGGAGCGCTACCAGAGTCTCCGGCTCAAGATGTTCTTCCCGTCCTGAGTCCGTTCCCGGTCACGGATTGCCAGTCGCTGTTTACGGGCGACGAGCGTTTTTCCGCCGGCGCCGGTGATGGCGAGAGCGCCGTCGGGGCGTATGTCGTGCGCAGTCGCGGCGCCGAGAATGTCGAGAAACAATTTCTCCTGGCGCATCAGCGGCCCGGGACAGGCCATCCGCGTCATGGCGATGGCGCCCTCGATGCGCAGTCCTTCGCCGGTCACCGCGTAACCCGTGGAGTAGCTGTTGCAGAACGCGCGCCCGCCGAGCCGGCCATCGGGACGGAATTCGAGGGTGGCGCGGGCTTTCTCCCCGACTGTTTCGCCGTCGAGGGATTCGACCGTCCAGGCGCCGTGCAGCAGCGATTCCGGCGCGCCGCCGCAACCGGCGAGCGGGCGCTCGTTGTCGACGATCACCGCCACGATGTTCGGGTACGGCACGCCGGTCATGGTGTCCCGGCAAACCGCTCGCTTCACCTGCACGCGCAGCGCGTGCGCTTCCGTGCGGGCCTCCATGCGGTAACTGACGCCGCCGGCGAGCATGTCTTTCCGGCCCATCGGCGCGACGATCCTGCGCTTGCCGTAGCCGGTGACGAGCGTGAGGCGATCCCCGCTCATCACGAGCGACCACCCGGGCTCGTTGCCCCGCGCCATATAGGTGGTGTTGCCGGCGGTGTTGCCGGCCGGTGGCGGGGCCCCGTCACCCCCGGTCGCGGCGCAGCCGGCGAGCGAGCATGCGGCCAGCAACATGGCGAGCGGGCGGCGCGATCGCGGCGCGGCCAGGACGGTCACCGGGGTCGGGCCAGCGGCGGCAATCCGGGGATGTTCAGCTTCAGCACTTCCTGGATGACTTTCTCGAGCTCCGCGTCGCTGATCGGCATGCGCGGCGGGCGCAGGCTGCCGCCGGGCAGCCCGAAGGCGTTCATCAGCGGCTTCATCGCGCGCATGGCGCTGCCGCCGTAGCGCTTGTTGAGGGTGGTGAGCGCCATGACCCGGCCGTACGTCTCGTGGAGCGCGGGATAGTCCTTCGCCTTCCACGCCGAGATGACCGCGGTGAACATTTCCGGAACGAGGTTGCCTTCGCCCCCCATGAAACCGTTGCCGCCCAGGCCCAGCACGGTGAGCGCGTTGGCCGGGCCGGCACTGTGGACCTCGATGCGGTTGCCGACGCGCGCGATCAGTTCCGCGAGATAGCCCGCGTCCGGCCCGCTGTAGGCGATGCCGGCGATGTGCGGATAGCGCTCGACCAGCCGCTCCACCAGGTCGATGGGCAGGAAGTATCCGGCGGCGCGATGGCTCGACAGGTACAGCGGCAACGGCGTGGATTCGATCACCGTGCGGTAATACAGCTCCATCTCGGACATCGTCGGCGCCGAGCCGTGGCCGATATCGAGCGAGCAGACCTGGGCCGCGTCCACGCCCGCGCGCCCGGCCGCGCGCACGAAATCCACCATTTCGCCGACGAGCCGGGGCTCGCAACCCATGGCGCGCACCGGCACCTTCCCCTTCAGTTCCTCGACGGCGATTGCGAGAACGCGGTCGCGCTCGGCGGGCGTCAGCGAGTAGGCCTCGCTGCTGCCGCTGCCGGCGACGTATACGCAGACGCCCGCGCCTCGCAGCCGGCCAAGCTGCCACCGGAACGCGCGCTCGTCCAGCGCACCGTCCGCGCCGAACGGCGTGATGCTGATGACGACGGTGCTGAGCTTTTTTTCCATGGCGAGGCTTCCGCTCCCCGGCGGCTTCTACTCGGCGCGAATGCCGGCGGCCCGGAGCGTCTTGCCGACCGTGGCCATTTCCGACTTCATGGTGGCGGCGAGCCGGGCCGGGGTGCTGCCGACCGGCTCGATCCCGGCGTTGTTGAACTTCTCCTTCACGTCGCTCATCGCGAGAACGCGCACGATTTCCCGGTTCAGCCGGTCGACGATGGCCGGCGGCGTCTTTGCCGGCGCGAGCACGGCGAAGCGCGCCACCGATTCGTAACCCGGGAGGCCGGTCGCGGCGACCGTCGGCAGGTCGGGAAAGAGGGGCGAGCGCTGCGCGGACGTGATCGCCAGCGCCCGGAACCGGCCCGACTTGAGATGGGGCGCCACAGTTCCGGCGGTGGGGAACATCAACTGTACCTGCCCGGCGATCAGCGCCGTCAGGGCCGGGGAGCCGCCCTTGTAGGGCACGTACACCATGTTGAGGCCGGCCATGGACTTGAACACTTCGGCGGCGATGTGAATGATTCCGCCGGATGCGCCGGCGTAGTTGAGTTCGCCCGGTTTCGCCTTCGCCAGCGCGATCAGTTCGGCGGCCGATTTCGCCGGCAACGCCGGATGCACGACCAGCACGCACGGCGAACTGGTCGCGATGGTGATCGGGGCGAAATCCGCGATGGGATCGTACGGAACCCGGTCGCGCATGAACGGAAGTATCCAGAGGTTGCTGCCGTAGAGCAGCAGCGTGTGGCCGTCGGGCTGCGCCTTGGCGACGATCTGGGCCGATACGACGACGCTGCCGCCGCGGTTTTCGACGATGACCGCCTTGCCCAGCGCTTGCGTGACGCCTTGCGCGATCAGCCGCGCCGCGAAATCGTTGCCGCCTCCGATTTCCGCCGTGACGATCCTGACGGGGCGCGCCGGGAATTCCTGCGCCGGCGCCGCGTTGGCGCCCGGAATCACCACGGCAGCCAGGCTTGCCGCGAGGGCCAGTCTCCTGAAGTCCATGCCCGGATTGTCCACGACTACCCGGGCGAACGCCAATATCGATCGCCGCGGCAGTGAAATGACGTCCCCCCGCACTGCGGAGGTCATCCTTCCGCCTTCCTACTTTCTACTTCCGCTTTCTGCCTTGGCGTGCTGAATTGCGCGCCAGACGCGCTCGGGCGTGGCCGGCATCTCGATGTGCTTCACGCCCAGGTCCGAGAGCGCATCAACCACGGCGTTGATGACGACGGCCAGTGCCGGCGTGGTGCCGCCTTCGCCCGCCGGCCGGATGCCGAGGGGGTGCGTGGTGCTGGGCACCTCGCTGATCTCGGTGTCGAAGAACGGGAAGTTGTCCGCGCGCGGCATGGCGTAGTCCATGAACGAGCCCGAGAGCAGCTGGCCGGTGGCCGGGTCGTAATGGGCTTTCTCCATCAGCGCCTGGCCGACGCCCTGCGCGATGCCGCCGTGGGTCTGGCCGTGGATGATCATCGGGTTCACCGCCCGGCCGACGTCGTCCACCGTCGAGTGGCGGACGATCTCGACCACCCCGGTTTCCGCGTCCACCTCCACTTCGCAGACGTGGCAGCCGTAGGGGAAGGCCGCGACGCCGATGGTCTCGTAGCCCGGCAG
>CAZOQY010000045.1:7210-12800 GCA_964581835.1 uncultured Streptomycetaceae bacterium
CGAGAATGCGGCGAGCGGCCCGCGCAGGTCTTCGGGGAGGTCCTTGCCAAGTTCCGCCGCCGCCGCGACCTCGAACAGCCCGAGCGAACGGCCGTTCGTCTTGCGCGTGAAGCGGCCCTCCCGGAATTCGATATCGCCCGGCTCGCACGCAAGCAGCCGCGCCGCGATGCGCGTGCCTTTCCCGACGATGCTCTTCGACGCGTTCCAGATGACGATGCTGGCCAGCCGCATGCCGCGCCCGGAGTGGGTGCCGCCGCCGACTTTCACGATGGCGGTATCGCCCTGGATGAATTCGACCGCCTCGAGCGGAACGCCCAGGAATTCCGTCACCAGTTGCGCGAAGCTGGTCTCGTGGCCCTGGCCGTTGGAGACCGTGCCGATGACGAGCTGCACGCGCCCGTCGGACTGCACCGTGATCTCGGCGCGCTCGCGCGGCGCGCCGGTGCCGGTGTCGACGTAGTTGGCGACGCCGATGCCGCGGTACTTGCCGCGGCTGCGCGCTTCCGCCCGGCGCGCGGGGAAGCCCGCCCAGTCGCCGAGCTTCAGCGCCTTCCTCATGACGCCGGGGTAGTCGCCGCTGTCGTAGACCATGCCGAACTGGTTGGTGTGCGGCAGCTCGGCGGAAGTGAGCAGGTTCTTCAGGCGGATTTCCGCGCGATCGAAACCGTGCTCGCGGCAGGCGAGGTCGATCAGGCGTTCCATCACGAACATGACCTCGGGCCGGCCCGAACTGCGGTAGGGGCGGGTGGGTGCGGTGTTGCTCACCACCGCGCGCGCGCGGAAGCAGGCGGCGGGAAAGCGGTAGATGCTGGTGGCGATCTCGACGCCCTTCTGCAGCGGCGAGAAGCGCCCGGTGTGCGCGCCGCAGTTGCTGATGTTGGAGCCGCGCATCGCGAGGAACATGCCGTCGCGGTCGAGTGCGAGTTCCGCCTCCACGGCGAGATCGCGGCCCTGCCAGTCGCTGACGAACGATTCGCTGCGCTCGCAGGTCCACTTGACCGGGCGCCCGACGCGCCTCGCGGCCCAGGCCACCAGCGCGAACTCGGGGTAGATCATGCCGCGCGTGCCGAAGTTGCCGCCGACGTCGTGCATCACCGCGCGCGTGTGGGTGTTGGGCACGCCGAGCATCGTCGCGAGGTCGTTCTTCAGCCGCACCGTGCCGCCGTTGCCGGCGTAGAGCGTGTAGTGGCCGGTGGCGGGGTCGTAGACGCCGAGCGCCGCGCGCGGCTCCATCGGCACCCCGGTGACGCGCTGCACCCAGGTCCTGAGCTTGACCACGTGCGCGGCGCGGGCGAAGGCCGCCTCGGTCGTCTCGCGGTTGCCGACTTCCGCGTCGATGCAGACGTTCGAGGCGTGGTTCTCCCAAACCCGCGGCGCCCCGGGCTCCGCCGCGTCGCGCGTGTTGGTGATTGCCGGCAGCGTTTCGTAGTCCACGTCCACGAGTTCCGCGGCCTCGCGCGCCGCGGCAAGCGTGTCCGCGACGATCATCGCCACGCCTTCGCCCACGAAGCGCGCCTTGTCCGGCGCCAGCGGGTACTGCGGCGCGACGAACACCGGCGAGCCGTCCTTGTTCTTCAGCGTCTGTTCCGCCGGGTGGTCGACGAAGACGTTGTGCGGGATCGGCTTGATGCCGTCCGCCAGCATGTCGCGCCCGGTGAGCACCGCGAGCACGCCGGAGACGCCCAGCGCCTTCTCCGTGTAGATGCCGCGGATGCGCGCGTGCGCGTGCGGCGAGCGCACCATCACCGCGTACGCCTGCCCCGGCTGGTTGTAGTCGTCGCTGAAGCAGCCGGCGCCGGTGACGAGGCGCAGGTCTTCCTTGCGCTGCACCGGCTGGCCGATGCCGGTTCCGGCTTTGGCCGATGAGGGAATCGTCGCGTGGCTCATGTTCGCGTGTTCCCGGTCAGGACTTGCCCGCCAGCGCGGCGGCCACGGCGCGCTTCGCCATCACGACCACGCAGTGCGCGCGGTAGTCGGCGGCGGCGTGGATGTCCGAGTTGAGGCCCTCGGGTGAGAGCGCGAGGCCGTCGAGCGCGGCGGGATCGAATGTTTTCGAGAGGGCCGCTTCCGCTTCACCGAAGCGGAACACCGAGGGCGCCGCGCCGGTGACGGCGACGCGCACGCCGCCGGCAGTCTTCGCCACGAACACGCCGACCAGCGCGAACCGTGACGCCGGCTGGCGGAACTTGCAGTAAGCGGCCGCCTCGGGAACCGGGAAGCGCACCGCGGTGATGATCTCGCCCGGCTCCAGCGCCGTCTCGAACAGGCCGAGGAAGAACTGGTCGGCCACGATCTCGCGCCGGTTGGTGAGGATGGAGGCGTCAAGGCCCAGTACGCCGGCGGGGTAGTCGGCGGCGGGGTCGGCGTTGGCGATGGAGCCGCCCAGGGTGCCGCGGTTGCGCACCAGCGGGTCGCCGATGCCGCCGGCGAGCGCCGCCAGCGCGGGAATCGCGCGCGCGACCTCGTCGGAGGCGGCCACGTCGGCATGCGGCGTCATGGCGCCGATCACGAGCGCCTTGCCCTCGCGCCGGATGCCCTTCAGTGTGACCAGCGCGCCGAGGTCAACCAGGCCCGAGTGGCGCGCGAGGCGCAGCTTGAGAGCAGGCAGCAGGCTCATGCCGCCGGCGAGGAGCTTGTAATCGTCCCGCGCCGCGAGCGTGCCGGCTTCGTCGAGGCTTCTGGCTTTGTGGTATTCGAAGTCGTACATGGCTTTTTATGAGTGACGAGTGACGGGTGACGGGTGACGAGAGACCGTTGCGAAAAACGGCGGGTCTTGCCGGAAGTTGCGCCGTATCGCGTCACGCCTCACCGCGTCACGCAGTATCGTGTCACGCTTCATCGCGTCACGCCTTTCCCCGCATGGCGGCGGCGCCGGCCTGGATCGCCTTGACGATGTTGTGATAGCCGGTGCAGCGGCAGATGTTGCCCTCGAGTTGCTCGCGCACCGTGTGCTCGTCGAGGTCGTGGCCCTTGCGCCGCACCATGTCCACCGCCGACATGATCATGCCGGGGGTGCAGAACCCGCATTGCAGGCCGTGGTGCTCGCGAAACGCTTCCTGCATCGGGTGGAGCCCCCCCGCCGGCGCGAGCCCCTCGATGGTGGTGACCGTCGAGCCCTCGCAGGCAGCCGCGAGCACGGTGCAGGATTTCACGCCCCTGCCGTCGAGGTGCACGGTGCAGCAGCCGCACTGGGTGGTGTCGCAGCCCACGTGCGTGCCGGTCAGCCGCAGGTGCTCGCGCAGCAGCTGCACCAGCAGCGTGCGCCCCTCGACCTCGGCGCTGACAGGCTTTCCATTCACTGTCAGGGAAACTTTTACCGGCATCTCTCCTCCAATTTCGTCACTCGTCACTCGTCACTCGTCACTCGTCACTCGTCACTCGACGCTAGTCGACCTTGATGTTGCCGGCCTTCACTACTTTCGTCCAGGTGGCGATGTCGCGGGCAACCGTGCTCGCGAACTCC
Source organism: uncultured Streptomycetaceae bacterium (assembly GCA_964581835.1). Taxonomy (GTDB): domain Bacteria; phylum Pseudomonadota; class Gammaproteobacteria; order Burkholderiales; family SG8-41; genus SG8-41. Next base: position 10,674 of record CAZOQY010000045.1, read on the forward strand.
TCCGGGGTGGAACCCACGGGCTCCTGCCCGTCGGTGCGCAGGCGCTCCAGCACCTCGGGTTGCCTGAGAATGCGCCCGATCGCCTGGTTGATCTGCGTGATGACCGGCTTCGGCGTGCCCGCCGGCGCCCACATGCCGAACCAGAAGTCCGACGAGTAGCCGGGCAGTTGCTCGCCGATCGCGGGCAGGTCGGGCAGGGCGGGCGAGCGCTTCGCCGTCGTCACCCCGAGACCGCGCAACCGGCCGGCGCGGATGTGCGCGGCGGACGACGGGCCCGAGCCGAAGAACATCTGGATCTGGCCGCCGAGGAGATCGACCAGCACGGGACCGGCGCTCTTGTAGGGCACGTGTACCATATTGGTACCGGACATCTGGCGGAACAGCTCGGCCGTGAGGTGCGAGAAGCTGCCGTTGCCCGAGGAGCCGAAGGCGATGGCGCCGGGCTTCGCGCGCGCGAGGGCGATGAATTCCCTGAGGCTCGCCGCCTGCACCGTCGGGTGCACCGTGAGGATCAGCGGGCCCGTCACCATGATCCCGATCGGCGCGATGCCCTTCACCGGGTCGTACGGCAGCTTGTAGAGGGCCGCGTTGGCGGCGTAGCTCGCCGCCACCGTGATGAGCGTGTAACCGTCCGGGTTCGCGCGCGCCGCGATTTCCTGGCCGATGGTGCCGCCCGCGCCGGAGCGGTTGTCGCTGATGAATTGCTGGCCGAATTCCGCCGAGAGCCGCGACGCGAACAGCCGCGCCATGATGTCGGTGCCGCCGCCGGGCGCGAGCGGCACGATCATGCGCACCGGCTTGTCGGGCCACTTCGCGGTCTGGGCCGCCGCCGGCATCGTGGCGGCGAGGGCAATTAGGGGACAGACCACTAAGCGCAATAGAGCATCCATAACGCCGCAGTCTGGCCCGCTTAGTGGTCTGTCCCCTAATTGCATGTCAGACTTTCGGCGTGCGGAAGATCGCTTCGGCGGTATCGCGCACGATCTTCTTCCGGGCTCCCGCATCGACGCCGGTGGCGTCGAGCGCGTCGGTCAGCTTCGGGCCGGGACGCTCCACCGGGCCGGCGGCGTAATCGGAGCCGATCATCACCTGGCCGCTGCCGACCAGGCTGAACAGCATCTGCAGCGCCGGCGCCGACATGTTCACGGTGTCGTAGTACATCTGCTTCATGTAGTCGGACGGCAGCTTTTTGCCCTTCTCGCCGAACTCGCGGTCGAGGCGGTCGCTCTGGTAGGGCAGGAAGCCGCCGCCGTGCACCAGCACCAGCTTCAGCTTCGGGTAGCGGTCGAACACGCCGGCGAGGATCAGCTGCGCGGCGGTGATGGTGGTATCGATGGTGCGGCCGTAGACGTTCTTGAAGCGCGGCGTGTCGTGGAACAGGCAGCCGCCCGGCCCGTTCATCATCGGGTGCAGCACCACCGGCACGCCGAGCGACTGCGCCGCTTCCCACAGCGCGTCGAAACGGTTCTCGTGCAGCTCGCCCTTGGGCAGGGTGGTCGCGATCATGCAGCCGTTCATGCCGAGCTTCGTCGCGCAGCGCTCGAGTTCGCGCGCCGCGGCCTGCGGGTCGGCGAGGTGCAGCGTGGCGTGCGCGAGCAGGCGCCGGCCGGCGTTCGCGATCGACTCGATCAGGGCGTCGTTCAACTGCCGCACCCACACCTGTCCGTCCGCGGCGGGCAGCTCCTGGCCGTGCACGTCGAGCCACGGGCCGATCAGCTGCTGCTGCATGCCCTGGCCGTCGAGCCAGGACAGGCGCTGGGTGAAGTCGAGCATGATGCCGGCGGCGGGCCGCAGCGGCTTGCAGCCGGGGAAGGTCAGGATGTAGCCGCCCTTGTCCGCGGCGGCCACGTCGACGCCGCCCAGCCGGGTGCGCTTCACTTCCTCGAGAAACTGCTTCGGTACGCCGTGGCCGTGGACGTCGATGCCGTCGTTCATGGTGTTATTCAAGCGGGTTGGGTGGCAACGCGGCGATGCGCGTTTACGGAACTGCGACCGGTCGAAATTACCGCGCCAGGCGCGGCGGGTCAAGCGCGCGATTGGAGGCGAGTAGGGGACAGACCACTAAGCAGCAACGATCACCGTCAGCGTCGCGGTTTCCGCAGCTTAGTGGTCTGTCCCCTAATCGCG
>CAZOQY010000045.1:12900-14994 GCA_964581835.1 uncultured Streptomycetaceae bacterium
GAAGTCCTTATCGTGGAACGAAAACGGGCGCCGGTCGCGCGTTGACACGGCGAAAGCCGGGCGCGTAGAGTCCAGAGAAACATCCGGATAACGACTCACCCGTCGCGAGTCGCGACGCCAGCCAGGAGAGAGGGTTCATGCCGCAAGCGAAGCAGAAGCGCAGGGGGGCGGGCCGCGCGCCCAAGAGCCTCGGCACCTACCTCGACCGGATCCGCCACGATCCCGCCGAGTTCCGGACGGTGAGCCGCACCGTCAACCCGATGAACTTCGACGTGACGGGCCTGCTGGGTGCGTTGAACGCGCGCCGCGAGTACCCCACGGTGCAGTTCGACAAGCCGCTCGACATGCGCGGCAAGCCATCGCGTTTTCCGATCGTCACCAACCTGTGGGGCACGCGCGAGCGCTGCGCCGAGATGGTGGGGCTCAAGCGCAGCCAGGCGGGCGTGCCGCTCGGCACGCTGCTGTGCGAGCGCATCGACCGCAAGCAGAAGCCGGTGGTGATTCCCGGCCGCGCCGCGCCGGTGCAGCAGAACGTGCTGACCGGCAGGAAGGTCGACCTGTTCATGTTTCCGGTAGTGCGCCATTTCGAGATGGATCTCGGCGGCGTGATGCTGATGGGCCTGATCGCCAAGCCGCCGCGCGAGGATTTCTACAACATCACCTTCGTCAAGGCGTTCCCGGAGGCGCCGCAGCGCGCGGGCCTCACCGTGCACACGCTGCACATGAGCCGCATCCTGCGCGAGTGGGAGGCCCTCAAGAAGCCCTGCCGCGTGGCGTACGTGCTGGGCCACCACCCGGCGTTCTGGCTGGGCACCCTGAACAACACGCCGTGGGGCGACAACGAGTACGCGACCTGCGGCGGTTTCCTCGAGGAGCCGGTGCGGCTGACGCCGTCGGTGACGTGGGGCAGGGATTTCCTGGTGCCGGCGGACGCCGAGATCGTCATCGAAGGCGAGGTCATCCCCGGCGAGCGCACGGTGGTGAATCCTTTCGGCGACATCAGCACCCAGTACCAGGCGCAGCAGCTGGGGCCGGTGATGGTGCCGAAGGCGGTGACGTACCGCGACGGCGCGATCTACCAGGATATCTTTTCGGGCCACCGCGAGCACATGCTGCTGGGCAGCATCCCGCGCGAGGGCACGATCTACAACCAGCTGAAGCACAAGATGGGGATCGTGACCGCCGTGCACATGCCGTATTCCGGCTGCGCGCGCTTCACGGCTTACGTCTCGATCAAAAAGACCGAGGAAGGGCAGGCGAAGACCGCCGGCCTGCAGGCGCTCGCGCACGTGCCCAATCTCAACGCCGTCGTGGTGGTCGACGAGACCGTCGACGTGTTCAACGAGGAAGAAGTGCTGTGGGCGGTCAACTTCCAGGTCGAGCCCCGGCGCGACATCACGGTCATCGAAAACCTGCGCCCGACGAGCGACCCGCGGGCGATGGGCGCCGCGCGGGTCATCATCGACGCCACCCGGCCGACGCACATCGCATTTCCGTCGAAGCTCAAGGTGCCGCAATCGGCGATGGACCGGATGAAGCTCGACGAATGGCTCGACCCCGTGAAAGCAGTCGCGGCGAAAGGGGGTGCGCGATGAGCGGCGGAATGAGGCTGTGGTGGTCCACCTGCCCCAGGTGCAAAAAGGAATTCGTGGTCGCGTGGGAACTGCGCCACGCGAAGTACAAGCTGATCTGCCCGTTCTGCGACCACCGCTACCTGCCGGAAGAGTCGGCGAAGATAGACGAGCGCCACGCCGACTGATGTGGCGTGCCGCTCGGAAGGCGAAAGTCGAAAGGCGAAAGGGTCGGCCCGCAATGCGGGCGATGCCAGGCAGGAACGTCAACCAGCGAAGCCGGGAATACTTCCGCCTTCCGACTTCCGCCTTTCGCCTTCAGTCCGGGTCAGCGGGTATCAGGCTTGATGCCCGCGACCTTCACGAGCTTGCCCCACTTCTCCAGATCGGTACGGATGACCGCCGCGAATTCTTCCGGCGTGTTGCCGACGGCTTCTCCGCCGTCGGCAAGGAAGCGGCTCTTCACCTGGGGATCCTGCAGCGCGCGGATCGACGCGGAATGGAGCCGGGTGACGATCTCGCG
>CAZOQY010000046.1:0-14796 GCA_964581835.1 uncultured Streptomycetaceae bacterium
CGGTGGCGCCGGGGCGGTTGTCGACGATGACCGACTGGCCGAGCCGCTCGGTCATTTTCTGCGCCACGGCGCGCATCATGACGTCGCTGCCGCTGCCGGCGGGCGAGCCGACCAGCACGCGCACCGGCTTGGTCGGATAGCCGCCCGGTCCCGGGGCCGCCCTCTGTTGCGCCAGGGCCGCGACCGGCAGCAGCGCCGTGATCGCGACCGCGGTCACGACGGTGGTGAGAGTAAACTCGTGCTTGTTCATTGTTCCACCTTCATGGTCTTGACCAGTTTTTCCCACATCGCCACTTCACGGTTGTAGGCTTTCTTGAATTCGTCCGCGCTGATGGCCGGCGCCGGATCGGCGCCGTCCGCGGCGAACTTGTCCCTCACTTCACCCACGTTGACGATGGTCGCCACCTGGCGATTGAGCAGCGCCAGCACCGGCTTCGGTGTTTTCGCCGGTGCGAACAGGCTGTACATGTTCTTCAGGTCGAACCCCGGCGCAACCGTCTCCGCGAGGGTCGGCGTCTGCGGGGCAATCTGGGTGCGTTGCGGGCCGGTAAACGCCACGGCTTTCAGCTTGCCGCTGCGCATGTGCGGAATGGCCGATATGGTGCTGGTGAACATGAGCTGGATCTGCCCGGACAGGAGGTCGATCAGCGCGGGGCCGCTGCCCTTGTACGGGACGTGCACCATTTTTATCCCGACCATCGCGCTGAACTGTTCCATGCCGTAGAAATGCAGGCTGCCCTGCCCCGAGGTGCCGTAGCTCAGCTTGCCGGCGCGGCCCCTGGCATAGTCGACGAACTCCTTCGGCGTCGCGACCGGCACCGACGGGTGCACCACCAGGAAGTACGGCTGGTTGGTCATCTGCACCACCGGCTCGTACGCCGTGCGCACGTCGTAGGAAACGCGCCCGCTCACGCTCGTCAGGATCATGGTGGTGGCGCCGACCAGCAGCGTGTAGCCGTCGGACGCCGCCTGCCGCGTGATGTCCATGGCGATGACGCCCGAGCCGCCGCCGCGGTTGTCCACCACCACCGACACGCCGAGGTTGTCGGAGAGCTTCTGCGCCACCGGCCGCGTCGTGATGTCCTGGCCGCCGCCGGGCGCGGAACTCACGATGATGCGGATCGGCTTGCTCGGGTATCCGGCCGGCTTCTGTTGCGCGGTAGCCGTGGCCGCGCAACAGGAACAGGCCAGCGCCGCCACCAGGGTTATTGCTTTCATTTTCTCCTCCTGCGTTTTTATATTTAACGGCCGGTTACCAGGACTTCGTCGCCTTCGATGGTGAACTTGTGGTCGAAATCCTCCGACACCCACTCCATGAAGCGGACCGCGTCGTCGAAGCGCGCATCGCCCCGGCGCAGCACCTCGGGCCGCAGCTGCCTGTCGATCAGCACCGGCAGGAACGAGACGCGCTGCACCCCGTCCTTCGCGATCACCGCCCTGGCGATGAGGCTGCGCCTGGCGTCCGAGCCGTAGGAAAGATGCGGGTAGTCGGGATCGAGCGTGACGCCGTAGCGCTTCTCGAACACCGCCGCCTTCTCCGGCGACTTGGCGGTCGAGGACATGATGAAATTGGACAGGCTGTAGAAGCACGCCTTGCCCTGGTGCACGCCGATCGCCTTGGGCGCGTGCGCGTGGTGGCCGAGGATCAGGTCGGCGCCGGCCCGGAACGCGGCGTTGGCGACAGTCACCTGGTAGTCGGCGATCAGGCGCGGGATGAAATGGATGCCCCAGTGCAGCGACAGCACCACCGCGTCGGCCGACTGCTTCGCCGCCGTCACGTCCTCGATCAGCCCGGCGAGATCTTCCTCGTACGGCACGGTGACCACGCGCGGCGGCACGCCGGCCTGGTAGTCGAACGACTCGTAATAGGTATGCGCGCGCAGCGGCGCGATGCCGGCCCTGTCGTGCGTTGCCGCGTAGCCCGCGTTCAGGATCGAGCAGTAGGCGAGGAAAGCGACTTTCACCCCGTTCTTCTCGACGATCGCCGGGCGGCGCGACTCCCGCAGGTTCTTCCCGGCGCCGATGACGTGCATGCCCTTGTCGCGCAGCAGCGAGACGGTGTCGAGCAGCGCGTCCTCGCCCCAGTCCATCGCGTGATTGCTGGCGAGCGAGACGACGTCGAAGCCGCAGTCGGTGAACACCGATGCCATGTGCGGCTTGACGCGGCTGTGCGCCCCGCCGGAATGCAGCTGGAGCGAGCCACGGTCCGAGTACACGCGCTCGACCTGGCCGAAACGGATGTCGGCCGCGGCCAGCACGGGCTTCGCCAGCCCGGAATAGGCGGCCATCGGCTCGTGCAACGGGCCGACATCGCCGACGCCGAGCAGAGTCACGGTATTGGCCGCCATGGCCCGCTCAGATCTTCAGCCGCTCGACGACGCGGCCGTTGACGAGATGTTCGTTTATGATGTCCTCGACGTCTTCCTGGTCGACGTAGGTGTACCAGGTCTCCCCGGGATAGATCACCATCACCGGGCCTTCCTTGCAGCGGTCGAGGCAGCCCGCCTGGTTGATGCGCACCTTGCCGGCGCCGGAGAGCTTGAGTTCCTTGACGCGGGACTTGGCGTAGTCGCGCAGCTGGCTGGCGCCGCCGCCGTTGCAGCACTGCTCGTCGCCCGCGCGCTGGTTGCAGCAGAAGAAGACGTGCTTGTCGTAGTAGCTCATCGGCTCACCCCCGGTACTTCTTCAGTGCGGCAGCGGCAAGGTACTTCTCCTCCAGCTCGCGCTGTTTCTCGCCGCCCTCGCCGTCCGGGCCCACGTCGGGACGCGGATAGGGACGATCCTTGCGGCTCGCCTGGAAGTCCTCCCACGCCGCGATGCCGCGCTGCTGGAAATCCTGCATGAAATCGTGCAGCGCGGCCCACATCACCTGGTGGGTGAAGCCGGGATACCACGCGATGTTGATGCCGAGCGCGAGGTGCTCGTCGAGCCCGAGGTAGCGCGGCAGCTTGCCCTTCATGAACGACAGCGGCCCTTCGACCGCCGCGCGCGCCTGCTTGATCTCCTCCACGGAATGCGGCGACTCGAGCTGCACCCAGTCCACGCCCGCTTCCTTGCGGTAAGCCTGCAGGCGCTTGAGGCAATCCTCGAGACTGCTGTTCGCTGCATCGCGCGCGTAGCACTGGGCCATGATCACGAAATCGGGATCGAGCTCGTTCTTCATGTCCACCGCGGCGCGGTAGCGCGCGATCGCCTGCTCGATCGGCACCACTTCCACGCCGGCGCTCTGCGTGCGGCGCTTGCCCTCGATCGGCTGGTCGTCGATGCGGATGCCGGCGACGCCGGCGCGGATGCACTCGCGGATCATGCGGCGCACCGCCATGATGCCGCCGTGGCCGGTATCGCCGTCGAGGATGATCGGGAAACTGACGCTCTGCGCGATCCAGCCGGCGATCTGCACGCACTCGGTCATGGTCGCGGTGCCGACGTCCGACAGCCCCGTGTACGAGCCGACCACGCCGCTGGTGCCGACGAAGCCGCATTCGCAGCCGGCCTGCTCCATGATGCGCCCGTGGGTCGCCGTCGGCGGGTGCAGCACCACCAGCACCTTGTCCTGGCGGTGGATCAGTTGACGCAGCTTTGTCGTTGTCTTCATCGTGTTTTCTTCATCGTTTCCATGTTCAGGCCGCTTTCGATTGCACACCGCGCGCGTGCGCCGCGGCTTCGCGCCCGGCGATGCGCCCGAACACCGAGCCCGCCATCAGGCCCGAGCTGCCGGGGTAGTTGTAGTAGAAGAGCCCGCCGACCAGCTCGCCGGCGGCGTAGAGCCCCGGCAGCGGCGCATCCGCCATGTCGAGCACGCGGGTCGCGGTATCGATCTTGAGCCCGCCGAAAGTGAAGGTGATGCCGCAGGTCACGGCGTAGGCTGAAAACGGCGGCTTCTCGATCGGGTTCGCCCAGTTCGACTTCTCGATGGCGAGCCCGGTGGTGCACTTGCCGTCCTTGATGTTGGGGTTGAACGCCGCATCGCGCTTCACCGCCGCGTTGAACTCGCGCACGGTCTTCAGGAACTGCGGCGGGTTGACGTCCTCCATCTTCGCCACCAGTTCCTCCAGCGTGTTGGCGACGACCTTGGTCGTGCCCTTGGAGCGGTACTCGTCGTGCAGCAGGTGGTCGACCTGGGAATCGAACACGTGCCAGGCGTAGCTGCCGGGCTGTTCCAGCACGATGCGGCCGTACTTGGCGTAGGTGTAGTTGCGGAAGTCGGCGCCTTCGTCCACGAAGCGCTTGCCCTCGGCGTTCACCATGATGCTGAACGGGTAGCCGTTGCGGCTCATGGTGACCGGGCGGTCGACTTCGCCAAAATCCGGCGCGTAGCGCTCCCACGATACCGAGTGGCAGCCGGACCACTGGCCGTGGGCCTGCGCGCCGATATCGAGCGCCATGCGGATGCCGTCGCCGGTGTTGTAGCGCGTGCCACGCACCTTCGCCATTTCCCAGCCCGGGCCGAGGTAGCGCGTGCGCCATTCGCGGTTCGCCTCGAAGCCGCCCGAGGCCAGCACCACCGCCCGCGCGCGGATCTCCTGTTCCTCGCCGTCGGCCACCACGCGCACGCCGTGCACGCCGCCGCGCCCGCGCAACAACGCCACCACCTGGGTGCGGTAACGGATCTCGACGCCGTGCTTCTCCGCCGCCTTGTACTCCGCCGCCACCAGGCCGCGGCCGCCGCCGGCGGCCTCGACCACGGTGCCGCCGAAGAACTTGAACTTGCCCTCGTGCTTGAAGGCGTAGCGGCCGAAGCGCGGCACGAAGCGCACGCCGCGGCCGTGCAGCCACTGCACCGTCTCCGTGCTCTGGCGCACGACCAGCTCGGCAAGATCGGGGTCGCAGTACCACTGGGTGACGCGGCCGAGGTCGTCGAGGTAGGCCTCGGCGCTGTACTCGCCGAAATCGGTGTTGGCGATCTCGCCGTCCGACAGGTCCGGCACCACCGACTTCACCGTCTCGGCGCCGTGGTGGACCATGCGGAAGCCGCCGCCGGTGTACGCGCTGTTGCCGCCGCGCTGCTCTTCCGGCGCGCGCTCGATCAGCAGCACTTTCGCGCCGTGCTCGCGCGCCGACAGCGCCGCGCACATCGCGGCGTTGCCGCCGCCGACGACGATCACATCATAGTTTTTTTCCATGTGGGCTCCGTTTCTATTTCGGGCGCGCGGCGAGCGCCGCCTCGCGCATATAGCGTTCGTAGGCGAACTCGGGCAGGCCGCCGCATTCGAAGATCTGCTCGATCGCCGGGGGATATTTGCGGATCGCGACGCTGGCGCCGCTGCCGGTATTGACGACCACGCCTTTCGGGTAATCCACCTCGAGCGTGCCACCATCCTCGACGAGGCCGCTCACGCCCGGCGCCACGAAGATGGGAATCGCGCGCGAGATGCTGTTGCGCAGGAACAGCCGCGACACCGATTCCGCGACGATCGCGGCAATGCCGACCTCGCGCAGCACCAGGCCGGGGCGGCTCGAGCCACAGCCGAAGTTGCGCCCGGCGACCATGATGTCGCCCGGTTTCACTTCTTTGGGAAATTCCGGCCGGTATACCTCCATGGTGTGCTGCTTCAGCTCCTCCATGGTCGGGTAGCGGTAATAGGGGTTGATCGCGTCGGTCTCGATCGAGTCGCCGAACTTCCAGACGCGGCCGCGGATTTTCAGGTTGCGGAGGTCAAAGCCCACGGAACACCTCTTTGGGATTGACGATCTCGCCGGCGACGGCCGCGGCCGTCACCGACAGCGGGCCGCCCAGGTAAACCTCGGCCTGGGTGCTGCCCTTGCGGCCCCGGGTGTTGCGGGTGGTGGCGGTGATGCAGACCTCGCCGTCGGACAGGAACCCGACGCGCGGCTGGCACACGCCGCAGCCCGGCGTGATGACCTGGGCGCCGCCCTCGATCAGCTTCTCGATCAGGCCCGCCTTGAGGCATTGCAGGTAGACCTGCTGCGACGCGGGCGAGATGATGAAGCGCACGCCCTTCGCCACCCTGTGCTTCTCCAGCATGCGCGCCGCGATCTCGATGTCTTCAAAGCGGCCGTTGGCGCAGGAGCCGATCTGCGCCTGGTGGATGCGGACATGCTTCACTTCGTCTATCGGCGCGATGTTGCCGAACTGGTGCGGTTTCGAGACCATGAAAGGCATTTCGTCCACGTCGATCCGGATCTCCTTCGCATACTGGGCGTTCGCGTCAGGGGCCAGCGTCTCGTACGGCTTGCCGGTGCGCGCCTTCACGAACTCGTGCGCCGCAGCGTCCGCCTCGAACATCGCGAACTTGGCGCCGAGCTCGACGCCGTGCGTGGACAGGCACATGCGGCTGTCGATGGAAAGCTCGCGCACGAGCGAACCGGAGTACTCGATCGACATGCTTTGCGCGATGTCTTCCCCGTGCTTTCCCGCGATATAGAGCACGATGTCCTTCGCGATCGGGTAACCGGGCTGGCGGCCGCCGAGCACGACCTTGATCGACTCCGGCACCTGGAACCACAGCTCGCCGTAGAGCAGCACGTAGAACATGTCGGCCCGCGTGATGCCGGTCGCGCCGGCGTTCACGCAGCCGTAGCCGACCGTGTGCGAATCGTTGCCGACCACCAGCTCGCCCGGTCGCACCAGGCCGTAGTCGAGCATCATCTGATGCGCGATACCGGGCTCGGCGTCGTGGAAACACTGGATGCCGAGCCGCTCGACTTCCCGGCGAACCGCCGCGTTCTCGTCCGCGAGCTTCTGCGTCAGCGTCGGCTGGTGGTGGTCGAGCAGCACGTAGATCTTTTCCTTGTCCCACACCCTCGGCAGGCCGTCCTTGAACCCCGCCTGGCGGGCGGCTTCGATCATCGAATCGGCGGCGTGGTAATGGCACATCGCGCCGTCGATGCGGGCATCGACGAAATCCCCGGCGCGCACGGCCTTGCCCGCGAGGTTGTTTCGCGTGAGCAGTTTTTCCGCCATCGTCTGGGCCATGGATGACTCCGCAGGCGGCATCTCGCCGGCTGAGCGCCGGCGCGGGACGCCGCGTCTTCTCTAGCTTCCGGTTTCGGGGAACAGCCGCTTCAGGCGCTCGCGCTGCGCGGCACGCACGTGGCTGCGCGCCGCTTCTTCCGCCGCCTCGGGGTCGCGCCGCTGGATCGCCTCGACCAGCCGCGCATGCTCCGCCGCCGCGGTCTGCGCGCGGTGCGGCAGCAGCATCAGCGGCGTGCCGAGCAGGCCCATCGAGTCGTTCACCGCCACCAGGCTCTTCTCCAGGTAGCGGTTGTGCGCGCCGCGATGGATCGCCTGGTGGAAGCGGTGGTTGTGCCGGGCCAGCCCCTCGTAGTCGCCCTCGAGCTGGCGCTCGCGCTCGACCAGGTCGACGAGATCCTGCATTTCCATGTCGGAGGCGTGCCGCGCGCACAGGCGCGCCGCCGTGCCTTCGAGGATTTCGCGCATGACGTAGAGTTCCATCACCGCCTGGCGGTCGAGGCGCGCCACCACCAGCCCGTTGCGCGGCTCGTGCTCGAGCATGCCCTCGGCCTCGAGGCGCCGGATCGCGTCGCGCACCGGCGTGCGGCTCACCTTGAGCCATTCCGCCACCTCGATCTCCATCACGCGGTGGCCGGACTTGAACTCGCCGCGCTGGATCGCGTCGCGCAACCGGCGGTAGACGTGCTCGCTGCGCGAGCCGTGGCGCAGGGCATGCGGGTTCGGGTTGGGCGCGCTGGAGCGGGGCATGGGTGTGTTCTCTGTTTTGATCGCGGCCGTGGGTTGACCCGCGGCCGGTCTGCTTGTATTCTTATTGTATCCTAGTGTATACATATGAATTCCCTCTGTCCAGCCCGGGCGGGGGGCCGCCAGGCCTTCGAGGAGACAAAAATGCGCAAACCCGTTGCGGCGCTCGTCGCGCCGTACTGCTTTTTATTATTGTTTTGCCTGTCGCCGGCGGCACTGGCGCAAGGCGGCTACCCCGCCAAGCCCGTGCGCATGGTGGTCGGGCAGGCGCCCGGCGGCGCCACCGACGTCGTCGCCCGCCTCGTCGCACCGAAATTCGGCGAGGCCCTCGGCCAGACGGTGGTGGTGGAGAACCGTACCGGCGCGGCCGGCTCGATCGGCGCCGCGTTCGTCGCCAAGAGCGCGCCGGACGGCTACAACCTGCTGGTCGTCTCCAGCAGCTACGCCATCAACCCCAGCCTCTACACCGACCTGCCGTTCGACCCGGTGAAGGACCTCGTGCCGGTGACGCTGATCGCCGAGGCGCCGTTCCTGCTGGTGGTGCATCCCTCCATGCCGGTGAAATCGGTGAAGGAGCTGGTGGCCTTCGCGAAGGCAAGGCCGGGCGCGTTGAACTACGGCTCCGGCGGCAACGGCAGCTCCGGCCACCTCGCGGGGGAACTGTTCAGGTTCCTCGCCAACGTGGACATGGTGCACGTGCCGTACAAGGGCGCGGGCCCCGCGCTGGTGGACGTGATGGCGGGCCAGGTGCACCTTACTTTCGGCAGCGTGCTCTCCTCGCTCGGTCACGTGAAGAACGGCCGGCTGCGCGCGCTCGGCGTCACCGGCGGGAAGCGCTCGTCCGGCGCGCCCGAGCTGCCGACGATCGCCGAAGCCGGCGTGAAGGGTTACCAGACGACGACGTGGTACGGGCTGCTCGCCCCCGCCAACACGCCCGCCGCGATCATGACGCGGCTCTCCGGCGACATGAAGAAAGCGGTCGAATCGCCGGAAGTGAAAAACAAGATCCTCACCGACGGCGCCGAGCCGGAAGGCAGCACGCCGAAGCAGTTCCAGGATCATCTCGCTTCGGAAATGAAGCGGGCGGCCACGATCATCAAGCGCGCCGGCGTGAAGCAATAGTCGCGGCGCAATCGGCATTCGGCAAAAAGCCGGCGCGAGCCGGCTTTTTTGTTGTGGCCGGATCCCGTAAGCGCTCTGTAAGCGTCGGTAAGCCTGCAGTAAGCCACGGTAAGCTGCCAGTAAGCCATCCCCACCACGATAGGAGCGCGATAAACGCCGCATTTCCGGGAATTCATCAAGACCCGCCCCCTTGGCACGCCGCGTACCATTAAGAAGTCTGCACGACGACCGCTTCCTGCGGGAGCTTCATCATTTTCTTTGGATCGACCCGGGCGCGATCGGCGGTGTGATGGACGCCGGCTGGAGCTGCCGTGACCATGCCTGGGTCACGGCGCTGCTCGCCCAGTCGTACGGCTACCGGCCGGCCCTGTTTCACGGCGAAGCTTTCTTCGCCGTGGGGCCGAATGGAAAATCCGCCGGCGTCAGCGTATCGCAGAGGCCTCACAGCTGGGTCGTGGTGGAGGACGCGGGGGCCATCGATCTCAGCGTCCGGCCGGACGTGCGCATCAACGGCGGCGATTTCCGGCTTCCCATCACCTGCGTCTTCGCCGACTCGTGGCTCCCGCGCGACCGGGGCAGCGTGAGCGTCCTCTACGATGCGCGCGTCTATGCCAACGCGATCGAGGACCTCCCGCAGCGCCGGAACACGCTGTCCGCCATGTATCTCGTCAACGAGGCCGAGTGGTTCCATGCCGGCCTGGTCACGCGGGCGGCGGGCTGGATTCGCTCGCCGCTGACGCAACAGCTGGGCGCCACTCATGGAGAGCCCAGCGATCTCTACGCCGCGCTGGCGCTGCACCTGCGCGCGTTCATCGAAGGTGAAGCGCAGAGCCTCACCGGCCTGCCGCACGCGGAAGCCTGGCACCGGCTCTCTCGCGCGCGCGAGGGCGCAATCGAGCGCGCCTGCCGCTGCCTGGAATCCGAACCCGGAACCGGCCGGCAGATGTCCGCGCAGATTCCTGCATGAAATCATCAAGCGGGCCGGCGTAAAGCGGTAGTCACGGCCCGCCCGGTACGTGGCGTGCTATTTGGCGGTAACATAAGCGTCGATTCCCGTTACCAGCCGGTGTGACCGACATGCCTGGATTCCTCGCGCGGTGCGCGGTTGCCGCGATCTCCTCGTTCGTTTCCGCGGGCGCGCTGCACGCGCAGGCGTACCCGGCGAAACCCGTGCGCATCGTGGTGCCCTTCGCGCCGGGCGGCGGCACCGACGTCATCGCGCGGCACCTGGCTGCCGGCCTGTCGGAATCGATGAAGCGGCAATTCATCGTCGAGAACCGCGCCGGTGCGAACGCCATTGTCGGCACGGAATTCGTTGCGCGCGCCCCGGCCGACGGCTACACCCTGATCTTCGTGTCGAGCCCGCACTCGGTCAATCCGGGCATGTACGCGAAGCTCCCGTACGACACGCTGCGCGACTTCGCGCCGATCGCCCAGGTCGCGTCGTCGCCCTACTTCCTGGTGACGCACCCCTCGCTGCCGGCCCGCAACGTGAAGGAACTCGTCGCGCTCGCCCGCAAGCAGCCGGACCAGATCCTCTACGGGTCGGGCGGCAGCGGCAGTTCCGCGCATCTGTCCGCGGAGCTCTTCAATCAGCTCGCCGGTGTGAAGCTGCGCGAGGTCCCGTTCAAGGGCGCGGGGCCGGCCCTGATCGGGACGCTGACCGGAGAGGTCGCGCTGGTCTTCGGCAACGCGTTGACGGTGAAGCCGCATATCGAGAGCGGGCGGCTGCGCGCGCTCGGCATCGCCAGCGCCGAGCGCTCGAAGTCCTTCCCCGACCTGCCGACGATCGCCGAGGCCGGCGTGCCGGGCTACCGCTCGGACGCCGTACTGGGGCTGCTCGCGCCCGCGCGCACGCCGCGGGCCATCATCGACACGCTCAACGCCGAATCGCACAAGGTGATGCGCCAGCCGGACAGCGTCGAGGCCATGCGCCGCATGGCGGTGGACATCGTGCTGACCTCGCCGGAAGAATTCGGGAAACTGATCGAGTCCGAGATGCAGCGCTGGAGCAAGGTCATCAGGACGCTCAATCTCAAGCCGCTGTAGTACTGAAAGACGACGGACGACGGACGAAAGACGCTCGCAAAAAGGTGTCTGACACCTTTTTGGCAACAGAAAGCCTTTTCGCAAAAGACTGTTTCAAAACACTAAACGCCAAAAAAAGGTGTCTGACACCTTTTTCGGTGCGTGGCAGGATCAGGTCACCCAGACCGCGCTTCGCGCACCACGCTATCGTCGATCAGTTTCGCCAGTTCGTCCCGCGCGCGCGGCGCGCGTCCCTGCAGATTCGCGATCCACGGCTCCTGCCGCCCGAAGATGTCCAGCAGGTCCGCGGCGAGGGTGCCCGGGTAGTTGAAACAGGGCCACGCGCCGCGCACGGTGTCGAGGTCCAGCCCCGCCGCCTTCGCCACCAGCGCCTGGCCGGGCGTCGGGTCGGCTTTCAATTGCCGCGTGGCCTCGATCAACGCCCGCACGAACCCGACGATCCGCGCCCGCATCACGGGATCGTCCAGGCTGGCCTGCGTGGTGCAGAGATTGAATTTCTCGGTATAGACCGCCGGGTCGCGAAACTCGATGGCGTCGTCGCCGATCGCCACCCTGGCCCTGTGCGGCTGCGGCTCCCACAGCGCCACGGCGTCGATCCGGCCGCTCTTCAACGCCTCCGGGACCTGGCTTAGCGGCCTCTCGGTCTTCGCCATGAAATGCACCCGGGCGACGTCTTCGACCGCGAGCCCCACTGTTGCCAGCATGGCGCCCAGGAAATAATCGCCCGACGACTCGAACTGGGTGCCGACCCGCTTGCCGCGGAGATCGGCCAGCCGCGCGATGCCCGCGGAGCGGCGCGCCACGATGCGGTACGGGCACTCGGCCACGGTGAAGATGAAGCGCAGGTCCGGGTTGCTGCAAGCGCCGCGCAAGGCCTGCGTTTCGGAGTTCGTCGCGAGGTCGGCCTGCCCGGACGAAGTGAGACTCGCAAGCTCGCTCGCCTTGCCCCACAACGCCATCACGCCGCCGTGCTCGATCAGAGTCTTGCCGGGATGGACCTGTTCGGCCGCCAGCAGGACCGGCGCCATTTCCAGCAAGGACAGATTGCCGTAGACGCGCAGCGGTTCCGCCGCACCGTTGCTCGACGCATTCATGGCGGAAACCTATACTTAACTGGGATATGACACAAGACAACACGCCCGACGCGCCGATCGTCGACAGCCACGCGCACGTCTGGACCACCGACATGCCGCTCGCGCCGACGGCCTGGCACAAGCCGCCCGAGGACGCGACCATCGAGCGTTACATCGCCACGCTCGACCAGCACGGCGTGAAATACGCCGTGCTCGCCGCGGCGAGCCTGTTCGACGACTACAACGAGTACTCGATCGAGGCGACGCGCCGCCACAAGCGCCTGCGCACCACGGTCATCGTCAAGCCGACGATCGACCCTTACGTGATGCGGATGATGAAGGACGACGGCGTGACGGGCGTGCGCTTCCAGTGGCGCAACGTGAAGGACATTCCCGACATCACCACGGCGGAATACCGGAAGTTTTTCCGGCGCGTGCGCGATCTCGACTGGCACGTCCACATCAACCAGACCGCCGACAAGCTGGCCGCTCCCATCGCGACGCTGCAGGCCGCGGGCGTGAAGCTGGTAATCGACCATTTCGGGCACCCGCAGAAAGGCGGCGTGAACTGTCCGGGCTTCCAGGCCGTGATGCGCGCCATAGACAACGGCCGCACCTGGATCAAGCTCTCCGCGGGATACCGTTTCGAATCCCCGCAGATCGCGCTGGACTGCGCGAAGGCGCTCCTCGCCCACGCCGGCCCGGAACGCCTGCTATGGGGCAGCGACTGGCCCTTCGCGGCTTTCGAAAAAACGATGCGCTACGAGCACGCCATCGCCAGCTTCAGGGAATGGATACCCGACGCCGGCGCGCGGCGCATCATCAGCGGGGAAACGGCGTTCCGGCTTTATTTCTCCTGACATTCCGCGGAACGCAAATGAAAAGGCCGGCAATTGCCGGCCTTGTCGAACTGGTATAGGGCGTCCGCGCTTACAGCTTGATATCGGCGGCCGCGACCACTTTTTTCCACGTCGCGATGTCCTGGATGATGACGTTGCGCAGATGCGCCTGCGTGCCGCCGGCCACGTCCAGGCCGATCGAGTCCATGCGCTCCTTCACGTCGGGCATCTGCAGGATGCGATTCAACTCCTTGTTCCAGCGCTCGGCGATTGCCCTGGGCAATCCCTTCGGGCCGATAATGGCCGACCAGCTGACGGACACGAAGCCGGGCACGGTTTCGCCGACGGTCGGCAGATCCGGCACGGCCTGGTTGCGCTTGGCGCTGGTCACCGCGATGCCGAGCACGCGCTTGGCATTGTGGTGCGGAATCATTCCCGTGATGCCGCTGAAAATGAGCTGGATCCGCCCCCCCATCAGGTCGTTCACGCCGGCGGTGGAACCCTTGTACGGCACGTGCGTCATCCGGATGCCGGTCTTCTGGGCGAACTCCTCGGTGGCGAGGTGGTTGCCGCTTCCGGTGCCGCCGGAGGCAAAATTGATCTTGCCGGGATTCGCTTTGGCGTACGCGATCAGTTCCTTGATGCTTTTGTAGGGGCCCGATGGATTGACCGTCACCAGGTTGGCGATCTCGCCGATCATCCCGATCGGCACGACGTCGTTGACCGGGTCGTAAGACAGCTTGCGCAGCGCCACGTTGCCGGTGTAGCTCGTGGATATCTGGACCATGGTGTAGCCGTCGGGGATCGAATTCACCGCGATTTCGACGCCGATGTTGCCGGCCGCGCCGGGCCGGTTATCCACCACCACCTGCTGCCCGAAAGCCTCGGAGAGTTTCTGCGCCACGACGCGCGCCACGACGTCGGTCTGGCCGCCGGGAGGGAACGGCACGATCAGCCGGATCGGCTTGGTCGGGTAGCCCTGCTGGGCGAGCCCGCCGCCCGCCGCCAGCAAAAGCGCAAGAAATGCAGTGATCAGTCCGCAAGTTTTCATGGTCTCCTCCAGAGGATCTGTTGTCCTTGTAGCCTGGCCCGATGTGCCGGTAGCGCATCGACAGGTTACCCGACAATCTATGCGAACGGCGGGGTCGTCGCAACTGCCCGGGCACCCCGCGGAGCCCCCCTGCGCCGTGCGGCAATGCCACTTGCCTTCGGGCGCGCCGGAGGCTACGCTCACGCGGAATCGAAGATGCCCCCGCACCCACCGAGGAGGTAAACCGTATGGACCAAGTCACCGCGGCCCCGGCTTCCCTGAAGCCCGCCGGGGGTCCCAGCCCGGTTCGCATCAAGAAGCTCGGCCACGTGGTCATCCAGGTGCGCGACCTCGAGCGCTCGGTGCGCTTCTACCGCGAAGTGCTGAATTTCCGCGTCTCGGACGACTCCACGGCCGGCGGGGTGTTCATGACCGCCATCGGCGACCATCACACCATCGGCCTCTTTCCCTCCGACGGGGAAAACGCGCAGGTGCCCTCCAAGGGAGCGATCCGGCTGCATCATTTCGCCTTCCAGGTGGAAACCCTGGAGGAGCTGTTCGAGGTCCGCTCGTATCTCAAGGAACGCGGCGTGCCGATCGTATGGGAAGGGCGGCGCGCCATGGGCGCCCACACCAGCGTCGAGTTCCTCGACCCCGACGGCTATCACCTCGAGCTCTACTACGACATGGACCAGATTGCGCCCGGCGGCCGTTCCCGCCCGGGTGGCGCCAGGGGCGAATTCAACACCCTGGAAAAATCGCGGGACAACCCCAAGCCGCGCACCTGGTAGATTGCAGCAATGTGAGCAGAGTCGCTCACAACAAAAAGGCCGGCGAATGCCGGCCTTTTTGTTGAAAGGGATGACAAGTCAGCGGATCACAACCCCGCCTCACAGTCCTGCCTGCGTCACGAACTTCGCCACCAGGTACGGCTCCAGCGCGTCCGCGCCGCCCTCGGTGCCGTAGCCTGAATCCTTGACGCCGCCGAACGGCACTTCGGGC
>CAZOQY010000047.1:0-9534 GCA_964581835.1 uncultured Streptomycetaceae bacterium
TTCCCGGAGTGGAAGCCGGTCGCGTACGCGCTGCCGCAGACTTACGACCTCATCAACAGGACCGGCAGCTACCTGCATCAGTACCACGGACAGTCGCCCGACGAGCAGGCCCTGTCCGGGCCGATGCGCGAGCTGATCGCGATCCCGGCGCTGTGCGCGAAAGGCGACATCCGCCACTCGGCGAACCACGTGCGGCGCCTCTACCGCATGGGCGTCACCAACCAGGTGCTGCTCGAAGCCGCGTCGGCGTTCGGCACCGTCACCGGCTGGGCCAGCATGACCTTCGTCTCGCTCGCGATCATGGAAGCAAACAACCCCGACTACCCCTTCGGCAAGATGCCGGAAGGCGGCGAGCCGAAGACGCTCACCCCTTTTCCCGAGATGAAGATGGGCCGAACGCGCAAGAAAGGAAAATCAGGCGAAAGCCTGCTCGACACCCCCGAGTGGCGCTACGCCGCCGGCATCGACCCGGAACTGGCGAAGCGCTGCACGGCGTTCGTTGACCACTGCCTGCTCGCCGGCGGCGCGAAAGACGAACACCTCGGCCCCGGCCCGCGCGAACTGATCGCCATCGCGGCGCTCTGCACCCGCGGCGAAGTGGACTTGGCGGCGCAGCACATCCTGCGCGCCTACGACTACGGCATGACCAAGCGCCAGGTACTGGAAGCGATCGCGTGCGTGTTGCCGATGTCCGGGATGGTGACGGGTCAGCTTGGGTGGCGAGCGATGCGGCTCGCGGACAAGCTGGGCGACAAGACGGAACGCAAAGGGCGCCAGGCCCGCAAAGAAAAACGGAAGACGGGACGCTAAGGGCGCGGAGACCGCAAAGCAAAACGAACTACGGAACGCAAAGGACGCGAAGAAACAATCCCGTCACCCTCATTCGTCAGCCGCACCTGAACATCAGGTCATGCTTCATAGCAGGATTCGGCAGAAAAATGGGCTGTGGAAAACAGAACTAACTCATTGAACTGCTGATTCTTTCAAAGGGGTCTGTCCCCGTTGATTTTCACCGTTGATTCTTCAAGGCTGACGTCAGTCAGCCTTCATCCCGCGCTCTTTGATAACCCTGCCCCACTTCCTGTGCTCGGCCTGCAGGTGCGCGCCGAATTCCTCCGGCGTGCCGGCGATGACGTCGAGGCCGCGCTCCTCGAAGCGCTTCACCTGGTCCGGCGCGGTCATCGCCTTCTTCAGCCGGTCGTTCAAAAGAGTGACGATGGTGCGTGGCGTGTTCTTCGGCGCGAGCAGGCCGTGCCAGGTCGTGAACTCGAAGCCGGGCAGGGTTTCGGCGATGGCGGGCACGTCCGGCATCGAGGGGACGCGCCGGGCGCTGGACACGCCCAGGGCGCGCAGCCGGCCGGCCTTCACGAAGGCGGAGGTTTCCGAAAAATTCGTGAAGGCGACGCCGACCTCGCCGCTGATCGCCGCGATCAGCGCCGGGCCGCCGCCCTTGAAGTGCACCGCGACGATGTTGGTCTTGCCCATGAGGTTCAGCAACTCGCCGACGATGTGCGGGTTGGTGGCAGGCCCGGCGGTGCCGTAGTTCAGCTGCCCCGGCCGCGAGCGCGCCAGCGCGACCAGGTCCTTCACCGAGCGCACCGGCATGGACGGATGCACGGCGAGCAGCGACGGCGACGAGGACACCAGCATCACCGGCGCGAAATCGTTCAGCGGGTCGTACGGCAGCTTGCTGTAGAGAAAGGAATTGGCGACGAAGGGAATGGTGTGCACCAGCAGCGTGTAACCGTCGGCCGGGGCGCGCATCGCCACCTCGGCGCCGATATTGCCCGAGGCCCCGCTGCGGTTCTCCACGATCACCTGCTGGCCGACGACCTCGGTCAGCTTCACCGCCACCATCCGCCCGACCAGGTCCACGCTGCCGCCGGCCGGGAACGGGGAGATGATCCGGACCGGCCGGTCCGGATACTGCTGCGCGACGGCAGCATTCGCCGCCATGGCGCAGCAGCAAAGGAGGAAGGCGGAAGGAGGAAGGCGGAAGGAAAACCGTCCCGAACCCGACACTTTCGACTTTCGCCTTTCGACTTTCGCCTTATTCTTCACCTTCATTCGCTTCTCCTCGTTAATCTGGTTTTGTGCAAAGCATTCTACTGGCTCCCGCCACCCTATGCCCCGTGACGAATATGGGTGACGAGATACGGGTGACGAGGTGTGGGTGACGGGAGGTTTTCTGCCTCCTCCTTCGTGTCCTGTGTCCTCTGCGTCCTCTGTGTCAAAGCTTTACGTCTCACCCGCACGGCGGGAACCCCGTCACTCGTCACCCGTCACTCGTCACTTGCTGGCGCGTATGGGAGAATGGTCTCACCCGTAGCCCACCCGATTCCATATAGTGATAGCCCGCCAGGAGGCAGCATGAAGAGCGACAGCAAGAAATCCTCGGTCACCCGGCTCCGCCCCAACCGCAACCCGCTCGGCGTGAGCGGCGCCGAATGGGATGCGCGCTGCGAACTCGCGGCCGCGTTCCGTCTCGCCGCGCGGCTCGGCTGGAGCGATTTCCTCGGCACCCACTTCTCGCTGCGCGTGCCGGGCACGGAGGACCAGTTCCTGATCAACCCCTACGGCGAGATGTTCGACGAAGTCACCGCGTCTTCGCTGATCAAGGTGAATATCGAGGGCGAGAAGCTCTCCGAGTCGCCGTACGAAGTGAACCGCGCCGGCTTCGTCATCCACAGCGCCGTGCACATGGGCGCGCCGGAAGCGCATTGCGTCATGCACACCCACACCCCGGCCGGCGTCGGCGTCGCGTCGCAAAAGCAGGGCCTGCTGCCGATCACGCAGATGGCGCTGACGATCTGGGGCGAAGTGCGCTACCACGATTACGAGGGCGTCGCCGACGCCGAGGACGAACGCGAACGCATCGTCAAGGACCTCAACGACGGCACCATGATGATCCTGCGCAACCACGGCACGCTCTCGGTCGGCGCCACCGTCGCCGAGGCGTTCGCGCGCATGAACCGCATCGAGCGCGCATGCAAGTTCCAGCAGGCCGCGCTGAACGGCGGCGCCGAGCCCAACCTGATCCCCAACGAAGTCGTGGAATACACCGCGCAGCAGGGCCTCGAAATCAGCAAGACCGGCCGCGGCGCCGGCGGCAAGCTGCTGTGGAACGCGCTGAAGCGGCGGCTGGACCGGGAAGAGCCGGACTACATGCAATAAGGACGAAGGATGACCTCCGCGTAGCGGGGAAAAATCCTTCCGCCTTCCGACTTCCGCCTTTTACTCCGCGCGCACGCCCGCCTCGCGTATCACCTTGCCCCACTTCGCCGTCTCGGACTTGAGGAAGGCGGCGTGCCTCTCGGGCGTATCGGCATCGCTCAGGTCGATGCCCTGTTCGAGCATGCGCTTCCTGAACGCCGGCGCGGACTGGATCTTCAGTATTTCCGTGCTGACGCGGCCGATCACGTCGCGCGGCGTCGCGGACGGCAGGTAGAGCCCGCTCCACGTCGCCGTGTCGAAGCCCGGGATGCCCGACTCCGCGATGGTCGGGAATTCGGGCGCCAGCGGCGAGCGCTTGAGGCTGGTGATCGCGACCGCGCGCAGCTTGCCTGCCTGGACGTGCGGGAACACCACCGGGAAGTTGGAGAACATGTAGGGGATCTGCCCGCCCAGCAGGTCGGCCACGCCGGGGTTCTCGCCCTTGTACGGCACGTGCGTGATGCGCAGGCCGAGCGAGGTGTTGAGCAGCTCGCCCGCCATGTGCGGCGTCGAACCGAAGCCGCCGGAAGCGTAGGACAGGGTCGCGGCGTTCTTCTTCACAAACGCGGAGAACTCCTTGAAGTTGCGCGGCGGCAGCGACGGGTGCAGCACCAGCAGTTGCGGCGTCGAGCCGATCACCGACACCGCCGCGAAGTCCTTCATCGGGTCGTACGGCACCTTCTTGAAGATCAGCGGCGCCACCACGATGCTGGTCTGCGGCGACACCAGCAGGGTGTAGCCGTCCGGGGCGCTCTTCGCCGCCAACTCGGCGCCGATCATGCCGGAGGCGCCGGGCCGGTTGTCCACCACGACTTGCGTGTTCCAGGCCCGGTTCAGCTCCTGCGCGTAGATGCGCGCGGTGAGGTCGGTCGAGCCGCCGGGCGCGAAACCGACCAGCACGCGCACCGTCTTCGAGGGATAAGTCTGGGCGTACGACGCGCCGGCCAGAAGCAATGCCGCGGCGAGCAACAGCAGCGATGGTTTCTTCATGTTCTCCCCTCCTTTTTTTGATACGACGGACCATTATGTGGGCGCCGCGCGCGGGGTGTCCAGCCCGCGAAGCAAGACGAAAGTCGGAAGGCGGAAGTAACGAACGTCAACGGCGGGGTTTCACAACTTTCCTTTCGCCTTTCGACTTTCGCCTTTCGCCTTAAAATGGCTCGCCATGACTACTCCCCGCCTGAAAACCCCGCCCGGCGCATGCGACTGCCACATGCACATCTTCGACTCGCGTTTCCCGCTCGCCGCGAAGGCACGGCGCAAGGAGGAGGACGCACCGGTGTCGGAGTACCGCAAGGTGCAGCAGCGCCTCGGGCTCGAGCGCGTCGTGGTGGTGCAGCCGACCGCCTACGGCCGCGACAACCGCTGCACGCTGGAAGCGATCGCGGCGCTCGGCGGCGGCGCGCGCGGCATCGCCGTGGTGGACACCACCGTCACCGACGCCGAGCTGGAGCAGCTCACGCGCGGCGGCATGCGCGGCGTGCGCTTCCGCATGCTCGACCAGCCGGAGCTGCCGTGGGAGATGCTGGGAGAAATGGCCGCGCGCGTCGCCGCTTTCGGCTGGCACATCCAGTTCCAGATGGACGGGCGCTATTTCGAGGAGCGCGAGGCGTTGCTGAAGAATCTTCCCGGCACGGTCGTGATCGAGCACATCGGCAAGTTTCTCGAGCCGGTGCCGGCGGACCACCCCGGCTTCCGTTCCCTGCTGCGGCTGGTGGACACCGGCCGCTTCTGGGTGAAACTCTCCGGCGCCTACATGATGTCGAAGTCGGGGCCACCGCTCTACTCCGACATCGGCGTGCTCGCGAAAGCCCTGGCGAAGCACGCGCCCGAACGGATGGTGTGGGCGAGCAACTGGCCGCACCCGTCGCTGGGGGCCAGCGGCATGCCCGACAACGCCCGGCTCCTCGACCTGCTGCTCGACTGGGCGCCGGACGAAAGAATCCGCGAGCGGATTCTTTCAACGAATCCCGCCGAGCTTTACGGTTTCAACGGCTGACGAAAGACGAAAAGACGTCGCAGGTGAGGCGTCGCAGATGAAGCGTCTCAGATTGAAACGTCTCAGATGAGACGTCTCAGATAAGGCGTCGCAGGTAAGGCGTCGCAGGTAAGGCGCAGTATCTGAGACGCTCTACCTGAGACGCAGTATCTGCGACGTAGTATCTGAGACGCCGTATGCGTGCCCGGCGGGCCGCTCTTCCGAGCCTCAGCCGGGCATTTGCAGGTAACTGCGATTCAGCTCCGCCACGCGGTTGACGCCCAGCAGCGCCATCGTCCGCCCGATTTCGTCGCGAAGGATCTCGAGCGAACGCGCCGCGCCCGCCTCGCCCGCGGCGGCGACGCCGTAGAGCGGCGCGCGGCCGACCAGCACGGCCGACGCGCCCAACGCGAGCCCCTTGACCACGTCGGTGCCGCGGCGCACGCCGCTGTCCACCATGACGGTGAGGCGCTTGCCCGCCGCGTCGAGGATTTCCGGCAGCACGTCGATCGGCGCCGGCGAGAAATCGAGGTTGCGCCCGCCGTGGTTCGACACGATCACCGCGTCGGCGCCGCAATCCGCCGCCTTGACCGCGTCCTGCGCGCTCAGCACTCCTTTCACCATCAGCGTCCCCGGCCACAGCTTGCGCAATACCTTGAGGTCGTCGAAGTTGAGGCTGTCGTTCTTGAGGATGGATTTCTTGAGCGTGCGCGCCATCAGGCCGTCCATGACCTCGGGCGGGTAGTTCTCGAAGCGCGGCATGCCGCTCGCCAGTATCTGCCGCAGGAAAACGCCCGCGAGCCAGCGCGGGCAACTCAGCACGTCGGCGACGTTGCGCGCGTTGAACTGGATCGGCACCTCGAAGCCGTTGCGGTGGTTGTATTCGCGGTTGGCCGGCACCGCCCCGTCCACCGTGACCATCAGCGCCTCGAAACCCACGCCCTTCGCGCGCTCGACGATCTGGTGCGACAACGCGCGGTCCGACCACATGTAGAGCTGGAACCAGAGCCGGCCGCCGGCCTGCTCCGCGATCTGCTCCATCGAAGTCATCGAATTGGTGCCGACGGTGAACGGGATGCCGGCCTTCGCCGCGGCGCGCGCGATGCCGACCTCGCCGCCGTAAGACAGCAGCCCCGCCGTGCCGGTCGGGCCGACCACGATCGGCATCGGCTGCTCCTTGCCGAACAGCGTGATGGCCTGACTCCGCTTCGACACGTCCACCAGCGTGCGCGGCTTGAAGCGGATGCGCTCGAACGCGGCGCGGTTGTTGCGCAGCGCCGACTCGTCCTCCGTGCCGCGGTCGACGAACTCGAACACGCCGCGCGGCAGGCGCTTCTTCGCCATCTCCCGCAGGTCGTGAATGTTGTACGCGCCCAATGTTCTGTCGCTCATGCGCGCGATTCTACCGCGTGATACGGTGTTCAGTGACGAGTGACGGGCATGGCCGCGCAGGCAGGCATCCAACCCTTTCGCCTTTCGCCTTTTGACTTCAAAAGAAAAACCCCGCCACAGCGGGGTTTTTATTGCGGGCGTGGATGCGGCGTTACTGGTCCGTTTTCTTGCTGCGCTTGTCGTTCCACCAGATGAAGGCAAAGAACCCGACCACCATGGCAACGAAGCCCAGGCAGAACAGCACGACGTAGAGCGTGCTCACGGTCTCGACCGGGGCGTTGGCGCCCTGCATTTCCCCGGTGGCGGCCCAGGCCGGAATGGACAGCAGGAAAAAAATGACTGACGACAGGAGCTTTTGCATGACTGTCCTCGGCGCTGGCTCGCTCAATCGATCGGATGGGGAACGGCACCCGCCCGTCCCCGAAGAAACCGCCCTGCCAGAACCAGGCTGTTTCAGGCCTGGAACTGTACAAACGGGCGATGACTGGCGCCTGACTCCCACCTTACGGCAGGCTTACGGCAACAAAAAACCCCGCCGGGGCGGGGTCTTGTCGATGCCTGCGGGACTGCTGCCGGGGCGGTTACTGCCCCTCCTGCTGTTTCTTCTTGCGATCGTTCAGCCAGATAAAGACGGCAAACCCGACGATCGAGCCGACGAACAGGACGCAGAAGATCACGACGTAGATGATGTCCACGGTCGGCGACGGCGGGATGTTCGCGCCGTCCTGTGCAACGGCCAGCAGGGAGAAAAACGTCAGGACGATCGTGGAAATGATTCTTTGCATGGGGCTCCTGGGCGCCGGATCGCGCAATGGTTGGGGCCTGCCCGGCCCATTCGCCGTTTCGGGCAGCGAAATGACGCGGCACGGGGTTATCATCCCGTGCGTGGCTCGGATCAAGCAGGGTTCGGCATGCATCATGACCGATATCGCGGACCGGGTCATCAGCAAAAACCCTTATCAGTCCATATGATGGGTCGCCGCACGGGGTAATATTCGCCTGTGCGACGCAGTTTCCCGGCTCCTCAGCAGGGCCGGTCCATCGATAAAAACGGAGGAAACACATGAAAGCAACGCAAAACCGCTTCAGGCAGGTCCTGCCCGCGCTGTGCGCGGCCGCGCTGGCGTTGACCGCGCAGCACGCCGCGGCGCAGGCGTATCCGACGAAGAACATCCAGATGATCGTGCCCTACACCCCCGGCGGCTCGGCCGACCTGTTCA
The DNA here is from genome assembly GCA_964581835.1 of uncultured Streptomycetaceae bacterium. Classification (GTDB taxonomy): domain Bacteria; phylum Pseudomonadota; class Gammaproteobacteria; order Burkholderiales; family SG8-41; genus SG8-41. The sequence continues at coordinate 7,804 of CAZOQY010000047.1, forward strand.
GCCGCGTGATGGCGCAGAAGCTGGGCGAGATGTGGGGCCGCACCATCGTCGTGGAAAACCGCCCCGGCGCGAGCGGCATGATCGGCACCGAAATCGTCACCAAGGCGCCGCCCGACGGCTACATGCTGCTCGGCCACACGTCTTCCTACCCCGCCACCGCGTCGGTGCGCGCCAAGCTGCCGTTCGATCCGGCCCGCGGCATCATCCCGGTCGCGATGACCGCGCGCGCGCCGATGCTGATCGCGGTGCACCCCTCGGTGCCGGCCAAGACCGTAAAAGAACTGATCGCGGTCACGAAGCGCGTGCCCGGCGGCCTGAACTATGGCTCGTCGGGGGCGGGCGGCAACAATCATTTCGCCGGCGCGTTGTTCGGCGCGGCGACGGGCGTGAAGATGACTCACGTGCCGTACAAGGGCATTTCGCTCGCCGTCACCGCGCTGGCGTCGGGAGAAATCGAGGTCCTGATCTCCAGCCGCGCCGCCCTCGCGCCGCAGCTCCAGGCGAACCGGGTGCGCATCCTCGCGGTGACCAGCGCCGAGCCCTCCAAGCTGTTCCCGGACCTGCCGGCGGCCAGCAAGGTCGGCGCGCCGGGCTACAGCTACGAGCTATGGTGGGGCCTGTTCGCGCCCGCTGGCATGAGCGCCGAGCGCCTCGCCTTCATCAACGCCGCCGCCAACAAGATTCTCGCGACCCCCGACATGCAGAAAGTGATCGCGAACGAGGGCGCCGAGCCGTGGCCGCTCGACGTGAAGCAGCTCGACGGCCTGCTGGTACGCGAGATCGACCGCTACAAGAAAGCCGCGAAGGTCGCCGGCATCGAACCGCAGTAATCCAAGTCAGAAGTCGGAAGGCAAAAGGCAGAAGGGTTCCGCTACTTTCTGCTTTTTACACTTCTGCCTTCATCCTTCTGACTTCATCCTTCAGAAATCGCATGCATCCGAAGTATCGCTTCGCCCGCGTCGGCGATCTCGACATCCACTACGACCTCGCCGACTACACGGCGCCGTGGCGGGAGACGCCGCCGGAGACGGTACTGCTGTACCACGGCTACGCGCGCAACATGCTGTTCTGGCGGCCGTGGGTGCCGCTGCTCGCGGCGGACTACCGCGTGCTGTGGTTCGACGCGCGCGGCTGCGGCGAGACCACCAAGCCGCCGGCGGGCAGCGCGATGTCGTTTCCGCAACTCGCGGCCGACGCGATCGGCCTCATGGACAAGCTGGACATCGGGCGCGCGCACTTCGTGGGGGAATCCTCCGGCGGCATCGTCGGCATGATGGCGGCGCTCAACCACGCCGAGCGCCTGTCCACGCTGACGCTGTGCGACACGCCGTTCAAGCGTTCCGCGAACATCCACAACACCTACACGCTCGGCGAAGCCACCCGCGCCGCGGCCTTCGAGAAATACGGCGTCGGCGGCTGGTGCCGGCAGACGCTGTCCTACCGCATCGACACGGCGAAGGCTTCGCCGGCGCTGCAGGAGTGGTACATCGCGCAGATGGACCGCACGCCGGTCCATTGCGCAAACGCCATGGACGCCGCGGTGGCCGGGGGCGACCTGTGGCCGCGCCTGCCGGAGATCAAAACGCCGACGCTGATCCTGTCGGGCGCGAAGAGTCCGATCGCGCAGGCGCCCGAGGTGGCGGCGATGAAGGAACGCATGCCCGCCGCCAAGCTGGTCGCGTTCGAGGGCTACGGCCACGGCGTCAACATGACCGCGCCGGAGCGCTGCGT
>CAZOQY010000047.1:9634-14743 GCA_964581835.1 uncultured Streptomycetaceae bacterium
TAGAGGTGCTTCAGCACCGTGCCCATCGACGGATTGTTGGGCAGCATGACGCCGTTTACTTCCAGCGTCGGCGTGCCGATGGCGCCCGGGCGATACCCGGCGCGCCGCAGCTTCTCGCCGAGCTCCGCCTGCCGCCCCGGCTCCGTGTCGAGAAAATACTCGACGAACGGAATGTTCCTCGCCGTCAGTTCCCGGCGCATCGCCGTGCAGTAGCCGCAGGTGGTGAGCGAGTACATCACGACTTTGGTCTGCCGGTAGCCCTGCAGCTCGCCCGTCGCGGCCGGCGGCGCCTGGAGCGCCTGCGCCGGGCCGCGGCCGGAATCACTGAAGGTCCAGACCGCCACCACGACCACGGCGGCGATTGCGAGACTGGTGCTATCGAGCTTCACGGCGGCTCTCAGGCGGAAGCGGCCAGCTTCGCGCCGACGATGAGGTCGTAGCTGCTCTCCGGCTTCAACAGGTCCCAGCTCACCATCCAGTCGTGCAGGTGCTCGTATTCCTCGCGCGTGTACGGGCGCGGCGCGACGTAGCGAAAGCGCGGCAGGTAGAAATCGTCCTCGGTGAGCTTCACCATGTCCGCCGGCACCTCGCGGATCATGTACTTGAGATAGGGCCGGATGTCACGGTTCAGCTTCGCCACCGCCTTGTTGATGGCGCGGCTGATCGCGGCGTACATCTCCGGATCCACGTCCGGCGTGGCGACCTCCGCGCCCTCGTAGAAAGCCTCGCAGATGATCTTGTAACCCTTCTTCGCCGCGACGGTGATCCATGGCTCCATGACCGCCGCCGCGTCGACCTTCCCCTCCTCGAGGAAGCGCAGGCGCTGCTTCGGCCCGCCGACGTGCACGGCGCGCACCTCGCTCTTGCTGACGGCGGAGCCGCCGAGCATGGCGAGCGTGATGTAGTGCGAGCCGGCGTGGAAATTCACCGCCACGGTTTTGCCGCACAGGTCCTGCGGCACGTTGCACGGCGAGTCGGCGCGCACGACGATGGCCTGGGTGGCGACCGCCGCGCGCTTGCTCACCACCTTCACGTTCTTCGCGCTGTCCTGGGTGCGGCGGATCTGCCCCCATTCGCAGGCGCGGTACATGCAGAACTCGCCCTTCTCGATGCCTTCGTGCCAGCCGTAGGATTTCACCAGGCGGTGGTCCTCGATCGGCTTCTCCGGCACCTCCTTGTCGCGGTCGCGCCCCGAGCCGGCCGGAACCAGCTCCACGTCGTAGCCTTCATCCCTGAAGTAGCCCTCTTCCAGCGCCACGTGGTACGGCAGCGAGAACACGGCGTTGTTGACCTCGATGCGGGTCTTTTTGAGCGTCATGGGCGGCTCCCGAAGGATGAAGGCAGAAGGATGAAGGATGAAGGCGAAATCCGTCAAACAGCGTTACCACTCTGCCCTTTCGCCTTTCGCCTTCTGCCTTTCTCACGGCGGCATCCGCAATGCGGACATCAGCCCCGTGCGCGCCGGGTTGCAAGCATAATCACGCCATCGATTCCGGAGGAGCTGCAATGAACTGGTCTTTTCGTCCGTCGCAAGCCGCCGTGGCCGCCGTGCTGGCCCTCGCCCTGCCGGCCGGCGCACAACAGTACCCGGCAAAATCGGTGCGCATGGTCATCGCATTCGCCCCGGGCGGCGGCACCGACATCATGGGCCGGCTGCTGTCGAAGAAATTCAGCGAATCGATGGGGCAGTCGTTCGTGCCGGAGAACCGCGCCGGCGCCGGCGGGCTGGTGGCCGCCGAGCTCACCGCCAAGGCGCCGCCGGACGGCTATCTCGTCATGGTTTCGACCGCCTCGCTGTCGGTGAACGTGAACCTGCACAAGAAGCTCGCCTTCGACCCGATCCGGGACCTGGCGCCGGTGAGCTGGCTCGCCTCGGTGCCGCTGATGCTGGTGGTGCACCCGAGCGTGCCGGTGCGCAACCCGCGCGAGCTGGTCGCGCTGGCGAAGAAGCGGCCGGGCCAGTTGAACGCCGGCTCGAACGGCACCGGCACCACCAGCCACCTGGCGATCGAGATGTTCAACCAGTCGGCCGGCATCAGGACCACGCACATCCCCTACAAGGGCGGCGGCCCGGCGCAGATCGCGCTGCTCGCCGGCGAGGTGGATTTCCGTTTCTCGTCCGTGCTGTCGGGCATCAACCACATCCGCACCGGCAAGCAGCGCCCGCTCGCGGTAACCACCGCCAAGCGCTCCTTCCTGCTGCCGGAGGTGCCGCCGCTGTCCTCGTTCTACCCCGACACCGAGTGCGACCAGTGGTACGCGATGTTCCTGCCGGCCGGCACGCCGAAGGAAATCATCGCGAAGCTGCACGCCGAGATCGTGAAGGCGCTGTCCGCGCCCGACGTCAAGGACTTCATGGCCAAGGACGGCGCGGAAGCGGTCGGCAGCACGCCGGAAGAACTCGCGGCGTTTTTCAGGAAGGAAGTCGCGAAGTACGCCAGGGTCATCGCCGCGGCGAACGTAAAAGCAGACTAAAACCGGAATAGACAGGATTTACATGATTAACAAGATTAGAACGAACATCCAATCACAGGTCCGCCGTTGTTTCCAGATTGAATCCTGTAAATCCTGTTAATCCTGTCCATTACTTTTTGATCCTGATTCCATGAAGAGAGACACTCACCGCCCCGAGCTCGTCGCAGCGGGCGAAGCCACGCTGGCGCTGGGCCGCTACACGGCCGCCCTGCGCTACGCCGACCTGCCGCCCGCCGTCGCCGCGAAAGTGAAGGAATGCGTGCTCGACGCGCTCGGCTGCTGCCTGTTCGGCGTGACGCGCCCGTGGACGCAAATGGTGCAGGACATGGTGCTGGAACAGGGCGGCGCGCCCCAGGCCTCGATCATGGGAACACCGCACCGCACCTCGGTATCGCAGGCGGTGCTGGTGACCAGCACGGCGGGCCACGGCTTCGAGCTCGACGACATCCACGTGCAGGCGCACCTGCATCCCGGCTCGCTGACGGTGCCGGTCGCGCTCGCGCTGGGCGAATGGCGCGGCCCGGTCACGGGAGAAGATTTCATCACGGCGGTCGCCGCCGGCTACGAGGTCGCGCTGCGCATCGGGCTCGCCGCGACCGGCAGCCACTTCATGCGCGGATATCACTTCCAGGGCACCTGCGGCGCGTTCGGGGCGGCGGCCACCGCCGCGCAGATACTGAAACTCGACGGCGAGCAGGCACGCCACGCGCTCGGCATTGCCGGCTCGCAGGCGGCGGGGCTGATGGCGGCGCAGGAAGGCGCGATGGCGAAGCGCATGCACGGCGGCCGCGCCGCGCAGAGCGGCGTCTACGCGGGGTTGCTCGCCGCGCGCGGCTTCACCGGCATCCCCAACGTGCTCGAGGCGCCGTACGGCGGGTTCCTCAGTTCGTTCACCGACACCGCGATGCCGGAGCAGCTGACCGAAGGCCTCGGCCAGCGCTGGGAAATCCTCAAGGTCGGCTACAAGCCGTACGCGTCGGCGGCCAGCACGCACACGGCGCTCCACTCGCTCCACGCCATCATGAAGGAGAACGGCCTCAAGGCCGCCGACATCGGCGAGATCGACCTGCGCTGCAGCTCGATGGCGGTCAAGCACTGCGCCTGGGAGTATGTGCCGCAGGGCGTCACCTCGGCGCAGATGAGTCTCTACTTCACGCTCGCCGCGATGGCGCACGACGGCGAAGTGCTGACCGACCAGTTCTCGGAGTCGCGCCTCGCCGACCCGACGCTCCTCGCCTTCATGAATCGCATCCGCATCCAGGCCGACCCGGCCTACGACAAGGGCGGCGACCTGACGCGCCACGTGTCGCGCATGAAAGTGACGGCGCGCGACGGGCGCGTGTTCGAGAAGGACGCGCCGTTCCGCAAGGGCAGTCCGGATTTCCCGATGACCGCGGAGGAACGGCACACCAAGTTCCGCCGCCTCGCCTCCGCCGCGCTGCCGGCGCCGGCGGTCGGGAAAATCATCGAGACGGTGGAATCTCTCGACCAGGCCCGCGATATCGGGGCGCTGGTTGCCCTGCTAAGAGCGGACGGCTGACGACAGTCGAAGGACGGGCAGCACCGCGCGGCTAGGCGCCGAAGAAATCGACGAGGAAGCGGTTGACCGGCTCCGGTGCTTCGTACTGCACCCAGTGCCCGGCGCCGGGCACGATATCGACGCGGACGCCGGGAGAAGCCGTGCGGCAGGCGTCGATGCGCGCGTGCACGTCCGGGTGCGGCAGCGCGTCGCGCTCGCCCCAGACCGTCTGTACCGGGCACATCACCTGCGGCAGCGTCTCGCCCATGCGGTTGCTCACGCTGAAGCGGCGGCCGTCGAAGCGCGTGCGCCTGACGTTGGCGTAATGCAGGTCCACGGCTTCCTCGGTGACGCTCGCCGGGTCGGCCAGCATCATCACGCCCAGGTTGTGGCGCAACACTTCGCGGACCGCGGCCATCCCGGCCGTGTCGGGCGGGATCTTGCGCAGGTCGAGCGGCCGCGGCGACTTGCCGAAGCCGCCGGGGCTCACCAGCGAGAGCTTGCGCACGCGCGTCCCCATGCGCGCGGCGACCAGCGCCGCCATGATGCCGCCGAACGAGAACCCGGCGAGCCCGAACGGCCGCGCGCCGCCGATCGCATCGAGCGCCTCCTCCACCCGCGTGATGTAGTCGTCGTCGGCGATGTCGCGCGGCACCGAGTCGGAGTCGCCGCAGCCCGGCAGGTCCAGCGCGTGCACGGTGAAACGCGCGGCCAGCGCATCGAGATTGCGTATCCAGTGCCGCCACGAGCCCATGCCGCCGTGCAGCAGCACCAGCGGCTCGCCCGCGCCCCACGTCCGCACGGACAGGCCGCCGACGCGGGTTATAACCCCGTTGCTCGGCGGCGGCCTCTGATGAGTCATTTCAAAATTCGGGTCCATCGTGTCGGCCGCCTCGCGCGCCACCGGGGGTCGCATCCCCGGAAAAATTCATTCGGGGCCCCTGCTCCGCCCCTCGACGCGCCCCGTTGCTCGTTGCTCGAAACCATCTCAAAAATACAAATCAGCCACAGAGATCACAGAGAACACAGAGAGAAAAGCCCATCCCCGGATCGATGTGCTTCTCTGTGACCTCTGTGTTCTCTGTGGCAAAACAGGGTTTTTGAGACCGCTTGTC
>CAZOQY010000048.1:0-2637 GCA_964581835.1 uncultured Streptomycetaceae bacterium
CGAGTAGTTCGTGCCGCGCGGCGGGCCCGACGGGGGCGACGGCGGGCGCGGCGGCAGCATCCACGCCGTCGCCGACCGCAACATCAACACTCTGGTCGATTACCGCTTCGCCCGCATCCACCGCGCCCGCGACGGCGAGAACGGACGGGGCTCCGACCAGTATGGAAAATCAGCCGAGGACGTCGTGCTGCGCGTGCCGGTCGGCACGGTAGTGAGCGACCAGGAAACGGGCGAAACGATCGCCGATCTCGGGCACGACGGACAGCGCGCGCTGCTGGCGGCGGGCGGCGCCGGCGGCATCGGCAACCTGCACTTCAAGTCGAGCACCAACCGCGCGCCGCGCCAGTTCACCCGCGGCGGCGAGGGCGAGCACCGTCGGCTGAAGCTCGAACTGAAACTGCTCGCCGACGTGGGTCTGCTCGGCATGCCCAATGCCGGCAAGTCCACCCTGATCCGGGCGCTCTCGGCCGCGCGCCCCAAGGTGGCCGATTACCCCTTCACCACGCTCGCGCCCAGCCTCGGCGTGGTGCGGGCCGACATGAACCGCAGCTTCGTGCTGGCCGACATCCCCGGCCTGATCGAGGGCGCGGCGGAGGGGGCGGGCCTCGGCCACCAGTTCCTGCGCCACCTGGCGCGCACGCGCCTGCTGCTGCATCTCGTGGATATCGCGCCGGTCGACGAGGCAACCGACACCGTGCGCGAAGCCAGGGCGATCGTCAACGAGCTGCGGAAATACGACGAGACGCTACATAGCAAGCCGCGCTGGATCGTCATCAACAAGATCGACATCATCCCCGCCGAAGATCGCGCCGGCACGGTCAAGCGCTTCCTCAAGGATTTGGGATGGAAGGGCAAAAGCTTTATCATTTCCGCGCTCACCGGCGAAGGCTGCCGCGAGCTTGCTTTCGCGGTGATGAATCACCTGGAACAGGATTCGGGACCGGAGACACCCGTGAAAAGGAAGCGCGCTCGCAAGGCCCCGAATCCTGAATGACGCCCCCGGAACCCGCATGTCCTCCGTACTGGAAAAAGCGAAACGGCTCGTCGTGAAAGTCGGCTCCAGCCTGGTCACCGACCAGGGCCGGGGACTCGATCTCGCGGCGCTGTCGCGCTGGGCGGAGCAGATCGCGCAGCTGCGGCAAACCGGGCGCGAGGTGGTGCTGGTATCGAGCGGCGCCATTGCGGCGGGCATGCAGCGCCTTGGCTGGGACAAGCGCCCGCACGCCCTGCACGAGCTGCAGGCCGCCGCGGCCGTGGGCCAGATGGGACTGGTCCAGGCCTACGAGACGTGCTTCCGCAAGCATCAGCTGCTGACCTCCCAGATCCTGCTCACCCACGAGGACCTGGCCGATCGCAAGCGCTACCTGAACGCGCGCTCCACGCTGCGCACCCTGCTCGCCCTGGGCGTGGTCCCCATCATCAACGAGAACGACACGGTCGCCATCGACGAGATCCGCTTCGGCGACAACGACACGCTGGCGGCCCTCGTCACCAACCTGATCGAGGCCGACGCGCTGGTGATCCTCACCGACCAGGCCGGTCTCTACGACCGCGACCCGCGCAAGGACAGCGCCGCGCGTCTGGTCGGGGAAGCCCGCGCCGACGACCCGGCCCTGGAGGGCATGGCAGGCGGCACCGGCACCCACATCGGATTGGGCGGCATGATCACGAAAGTGCTGGCCGCGCGGCGGGCGGCCCGCAGCGGCGCCCACACCGTCATCGCTTCCGGGCACGAAACCGATGTTCTGCCGCGACTCGCGCGCGGCGAACCCATCGGCACCCAGCTGACCGCCGAACGCGCGACGCTCGCGGCGCGCAAGCAATGGCTCGCCGACCACCTCCAGGTCCGCGGCAGCCTGACGCTCGATGCCGGCGCTGTGAAAGCACTGACGGCCCAGGGAAAAAGCCTGCTGCCGATCGGCGTCATCGACGCCAGCGGGGAATTCGAGCGGGGCGAGGTGGTGAGCTGCCTCGACGAGTCGCGGCGCGAGATCGCGCGCGGCCTCGTCAACTACAACGCGGCCGACGCGCGCCGCATCCTGCGCGCGCCCTCCGGCGAGATCGAAGCCCGGCTGGGCTACGTGGACGAGCCGGAACTGATACACCGGGATAACCTGGTATTGCTTTGACGGCGTGTGATTTGCCCGCGACGCCATCACGCCGGGCAGCTATCATTCGATTTGTCCAACGCCAACCCGCAGGGAGATGCCCGATGCGCCACCTTGTCGCCCCTTTGCTCGCCGTCATGCTCGCTTCCATTCCCGCACACGCGGCCAGCCCCAACATGAAGGAAGGCCTGTGGGAAATCACCACTAAAATGGAGATGCCGGGCATGCCCGCCGGCATGAAGCCCATGGTCGTGCAGCAGTGCGTCACCAGGAAGGACATGGAAGACCCGCGCAAGACTGCGCCCGGCGGCGCCGATCCCAAGGACAAGCGGTGCGAGATAACCGACTACAAGATGCAGGGCAACACCGCGAGCTGGAACATGGCCTGCAAGGGCGAGAACCCGATGACCGGCAGCGGCAGCATCACCTACAGCGGCACGTCCTATTCCGGCACCAGCAAGATGACGATGACGCGCGGCGGCAAGCCCCAGACCATGACCATGCATTACGCGGCCAGGCACCTCGGAGA
>CAZOQY010000048.1:2737-14698 GCA_964581835.1 uncultured Streptomycetaceae bacterium
AAACGCCCTATTCGGGCGTCGGGCCGCCGAAGCGCGCGCTGCCGCTGTACTTGAGCCGCTGTATCGCCTGTTTGGGCGTGGAGGGACGGACACGGTCGACGCAGAGGTATTCGTCGAACAACGTTCCGTGCTGGCTCGTTTCCTGTTGACTGATTCGCCGCCACTGCGGGTTGCGGGCCCGCGTCCAGCTGCCCCCGGGTTGGGCAATCGCATAGTACTTCTGTTCGCGCGTCTCGCACCGCATGCCCTCGAAGGTGACGTTGGTGGCCCCGCCCGAGGTGTTGATGACCAGCACGTAACGCACGACGCCGTCCTCCCCCAGCGACAGGGACTGCGCATCGACGAAATAACGGTGGCCGCTCGCCCTGACCGCCTCGAAGGGAAGCAGGTTCTCGGGCTTGGGGTACGCCGGGATCTTCGCCTCGATTTCCTTCCAGGGCTTCTTGCCCTCGTCGAAATCGATCACCCACTGACTCCATTGCTCCTGCGCCTGGGCGCCGGCAGCGGCGAACAGCGCGAGCATGGCGACCGCGCAGCGGAAGCTGCGGGAAGCCGGCCGGCAGAAGAAGTCGCGCATCATGGAAAGCCTTCGCCGCCAGCATAGCAAGCGCGGCGCGGCGCCGGCAAGGCAGAGCACGGCCTCGCAGGCTGTTGAAAAACGTCCCCCCTTTTCAACAACCTGCTAGGCGAGGTCTGCAACCAGGGCCGCGCGCACGGCGGGACCGACGCCGGCGACCGTCACGGTGTAGTGGGGATGATCGACGCCAACAGCCAGTTGCGCGCCCTGCTTCAACGCCTGCGCCATGGCACGGTCGAGCTCGAAACGCAGAAAGTGCACCGAAGACGTCTTGTCGGCTGTCTCGCGCTCGAGGTCCTCGTCGGCGACGGCGTAGACCCGGGCATGACCCTCGATCTGCACCCAGACCCGGTCCTCGACGCCGATCAGGCGGGCAAGCATTTGCTGCCGTTCGACGATATCGGGGTACTCGATCATCATCGTCGCCTTCCAGTTGCTGCCGTCGGGAACGAGCGGGTTGTAGGCATCGAGCTCGTCCTGGATGCCCGCCTCCTCGAAAACGCGCTCGGCGCGCAGCATCTCCTGAATCTGGTAGCGGATGGTGAGTTCGTCCTCGAACAGGAGCGTAATGTTGTTTCCGAGCGCGAGCGCGCGGTTTTTCTTGTGCGCCATCACGCGCGCGCGGAACTCCGGGCGCGCCCTGGCATAGGCTTCGAGGGACATCAGGCTGTCGCGGGCGATCTGTGGCATGGTCATGTCAGCGTATCTGGTTGGGACGAAGGGTTGATCTTCACAGACCGTAGGCGATGCGCACCAGCGTGATCGGGTGCGCGTTGACCGGCGTCTTGCCGCCGAGCGCCTCCCGGGCGAAGTTCGCGATGCCCTGCTCGATGTGGTGCCCGCCCAGCTGGCAGTCCGAGCTGATGTAGTCCGGCGCGGTTTCCGCCATCTTGTTGAACACGGGTTTGCCGATCTTCATCGCCAACGCGTGATATTCCTTGCGGGTGCCCCACAGTCCTGAGTGGCCCGAGCAGCGCTCCACGGTGTTCAACTCGACCGCCGGAACGAGCTTGAGGAACTCCTCGGTCTTGCGGCCGATATTCTGCACGCGGCCATGACACGGTATGTGGTAGGAAACCTTGCCGAGCGGCTTCCTGAAGTCGGTCCTGAGCAGCCCGTCCTTGTTGCGCGCCACGAGGTATTCGAACGGGTCCCACATCGCCTCCTTGACGGCCTGCACCTCGGCGTCGTCGGGGAACATCAGCGGCAGCTCCTGCTTGTACATCAGAGTACAGGACGGGATCGGCGTCAGGATCGCGTACCCCTCGCCCGCCAGCCGGGCGAGCTGGGAAATATTGATGTTCTTCAGCCGTTCCACGGATTCCAGGTCGCCGATCTCGAGCTTCGGCATGCCACAGCACGCCTCCTTCTCGAGGATCACGTGCGCAATGCCGTTGTGCTTCAGCACGGCCACCAGGTCGTGGCCGATGCCGGGCTCGTTATAGTTGATGTAGCAGGTCGAGTAGATGGCGACCTTGCCCGGCGTCTTTGCGCCGTTCTTCACCGGTGGCGCGCTGTCGGATTTCGCGGCCGAGCGGAACCGGGTGCCGGCAAATTCCGGCATCCAGGCATCGCGGTCGATCCCCATCAATGATTCGATGATGACGCGTGCCGGCTTCGTCCGGTTCACCGCGTTGATCGCCTGCGTGACGATGGGAATCCCGGCGAACATCCCGACCTTGTCGGTCGAGGTGAGGAATCGGTCAGTGGCCCTGGCGCCGCGCTTTCTGTAGTGCACCGCCTTGGCGCGCAGCATGAGGTGCGGGAAATCGACGTTCCAGGCATGCGGCGGCACGTACGGGCACTTGGTCATGTAACACATGTCGCACAGGTAGCACTGGTCGACCACCCTGGCGAAATCGGACTTCTTGACGCCATCCACTTCCATCGTCGGGCTTTCGTCCACCAGGTCGAACAGCGTCGGGAACGAAGTGCAGAGATTCACGCAACGGCGACAGCCGTGGCAAATGTCGAACACGCGCTCGAGTTCCTTCTCGAGGCTGGACTCGTCGTAGAAATCCGCGGACTTCCAGTCGAGCGGGTGCCGGGTGGGCGCCTCGAGACTGCCTTCGCGTGCGGTCATATTCGAGAGAGGAGATAGAGGAGAGGAGAGAGGTGTGGAGGCAATAGAAAAAGGAGTGAGGTTTGACGCCTCACTCCTCTCGCCTCTCGCCTCTCCGGCAGTCAGTCGGCCAGCGCGTCCAGGGCTTTCTGGAAGCGGTTGGCGTGGGAGCGCTCGGCCTTGGCCAGCGTTTCGAACCAGTCCGCGATCTCGCTGAAGCCTTCGGTGCGCGCGGACTTGGCCATGCCCGGGTACATGTCGGTGTACTCGTGGGTCTCGCCGGCGATCGCCGTCTTCAGGTTGTCCCGCGTCTTGCCGAAAGGCAGGTTGGTCGCCGGATCGCCACAGGGCTCCAGGTACTCGAGGTGACCGTGCGCATGCCCGGTCTCGCCTTCCGCGGTGGAGCGGAACACGGCGGCAACATCGTTCTGGCCTTCGACGTCGGCCTTCGCTGCGAAGTACAGGTAGCGGCGGTTCGCCTGGGACTCACCGGCAAAGGCGGCCTTCAGATTTTCGTGCGTCTTGGATCCCTTTAGCTGCATGGTTACCTCCTGATAATCAAATACTTAAGATTGGTATACGGCACCGGGACAGCGCGCTGCACCGCTCGTACACGGCGCAGAAATTAGACTAAGTCTAATCCGTGTACTGAGTATAGAAAAACGGGCGTGGCCCTGTCAAGCGCTCGCCGTGCGCTGGCCTCGTGCCTTGCTCTCGCGGCGCTTGAGATAAGGGGCGAGTTCCTCGAGCGCGCGCTGGTAGACCTCGCGCTTGAACTCGATCACGGCTTCGACCGGCACCCAGTATTCGCTCCAGCGCCAGGCGTCGAACTCGGGTTTGCTGGAGCCGCGCAAGTGCACGTCGCTGTCGCGGCCGACCAGGCGCAGCAGGTACCAGATCTGCTTCTGTCCGCGGTAATTGCCGCGCCATTCCCGCCGGATCCACTGATCGGGCACGTCGTAGCGCAACCAGTCGCGCGTGCGGCCCAGGATGTGCACGTGCTGTTGCTCGAGACCGACTTCTTCCTTGAGCTCGCGGTACATGGCGGCTTCCGGGCTTTCGCCCTGCTTGATGCCGCCCTGCGGGAACTGCCAGGCATGCTCCCGTACCCGTTTCCCCCAGAAAACCTCGTTTTTACAATTACATAGAACGATGCCGACGTTGGGGCGGTATCCATCTCGATCAATCATGGGTATCCCCGTAAATTCCGGATTGTCGAGATGATTTTTTCACAGTTCGGACTCAAACAAAAGCCTCAGGACTCGCTCGAGACATGCAGGCGTTCCTCGTCGCAGCGGTTCATCCCGCGCAGGCTTTTCACGAACTTGCCGAATTCGAGCCGGTAGCGCGCCTCGAGTTCGCGCGCCCTGCCCTCGAGTTCGTCCCAGCGCAGCTTGCCCGGGGAGTCGCGGAAAGCGAATACCGCGATGTTGCCCGGCTTCTCCGCCGGCAGGCACAGCGTGCCGGCGGGAAACACCGTCTCGATGCGCTCGAGGTACTCGTTGAACCTGCGATCCGACCCCCACAGGTTCACCACCAGCACGCCGCCCCCGCCCAGGCGGCGCAGGCAGCCCTCGAAAAACGTTCGCGTCGAAAGCGCCTCGACCAGGGAATCGCCGTCGTAGCCGTCCACCAGGATGGCGTCGTAGCCCGGCCCGTCGCGTGCGACGAATTCGGCTGCGTCGCATACGCGGATGGTGAAACGCCCGTCGGAAGCCGGCACCTGGAAAAACCGCCGCGCGATCGAGACCACGTCCGGGTTGATCTCCAGCACCTCGGTCTCCGCTTCCGGCATGCGATGGTAGACGAACTTGGCGAGTGAGCCCCCGCCCAGCCCCACCATCAGCACGCGCCGGGGCCCGGGATGGAACAGCAGGAAGCCCATCATGCTGCGCGTGTAGGCGAGTTCGAGATCGTTCGGGCGCGCGAGACGCATCGAACTCTGGATGGTGTCGCTCGCGATGTGCAGGGACCGCACGCCGAACTTCTCGGTGACGTACACCGATCCGGCGTCGGCCAGCGAGCGGCCCCATCGCCATCGGGAAAAGAAACTCATGAGCCGTGAACGGTAAGCGTATTGGTAGAATGGCGCTTTCGAGAATTCTAACAGCCATGCGCGTCACGCAATTCCTGCTCTCCACCCTCAAGGAAACCCCGTCCGACGCCGAAGTCGTCAGCCACCGGCTGATGCTGCGCGCCGGCATGATCCGGCAGCTCGCCCGGGGCATCTATACCTGGATGCCGCTGGGGCTGCGCGTGTTGCGCAAGGTGGAGGCGGTGGTGCGCGAGGAAATGAACGCGGCCGGGGCCGTCGAACTCGCCATGCCCGCGGTGCAGCCCGCCGAGCTGTGGCAGGAATCGGGGCGGTGGGGTGAGTACGGCCCGGAGCTGCTGCGCCTGAAGGACCGCCACCAGCGCGATTTCTGCTTCGGGCCGACCCACGAGGAAGTGGTGAGCGACGTGGTGCGGCAGGAGGTCAAAAGCTACCGGCAACTGCCGTTGAATCTCTACCAGATCCAGACCAAGTTTCGCGACGAGATCCGGCCCCGTTTCGGCGTGATGCGGGCGCGCGAGTTCGTGATGAAGGACGCCTATTCCTTCCACGCCGACGCGGCGAGCCTCGAGGCAACCTATCGCCGCATGCATGAATGCTACTCGCGCATCTTCACGCGCCTGGGGCTCAAGTTCCGCGCGGTCGCGGCCGATACCGGCTCGATCGGCGGCACCGGCTCGCACGAGTTCCACGTGCTGGCGGACTCGGGCGAGGACGCGATCGCGTACTGCCCGGCTTCCGACTACGCCGCCAACGTCGAGCTGGCCGAAGCGGTGACGTCCGCCGCGCCGCGGCCGGCGGCGAAGGAAACCCTGCAGAAAGTGCACACCCCCGGCGTGAAGACCATCGCCGACCTGTGCGCGGCCCTGAAGATCCCCGCCGAACGGACGGTCAAGGCGGTGGTGGTGGACGGCGCCGACGGCAGGCCGGTGCTGCTGCTGGTGCGCGGCGACCACGAGTTGAACCTGGTCAAGGCCGGCAAGCTCGAACCGGTGAAAAAGCCGGTCCGGTTTTCATCCGCGGAAGCGATCCGCGCGCAGTTCGGCGCCGATCCCGGCTCGCTCGGTCCGGTCGGGTTCAAGGGCACCGTCATCGCCGACCGCGCGGTCGCGGCCATGGCCGACTTCGTCGTCGGCGCCAACGAAAACGACCGGCACTATACCGGCGCCAGCATCGGGCGCGATTTCCCCGAGCCCGCGGTCGCCGACATCCGCAACGTGGTTGCGGGCGATGCAAGCCCCGACGGCAGGGGCGCCCTCGACATCCTGCGCGGCATCGAGGTCGGCCACATCTTCCAGCTGCGGGACAAGTACTCGAAGGCGATGAAACTCTCCTTCCTCGATGAGTCGGGCAAGCCGAAGATCATGGAGATGGGCTGCTACGGCATCGGCGTTTCGCGCATCGTCGCCGCCGCGATCGAGCAGAACCACGACGAGCGCGGCATCATCTTCCCGCGCGCGATGGCGCCGTTCGACCTGGCGCTGCTGCCGATCGGGATGGGCAAGAGCGCGCAGGTGCGCGAGGCGGCAGAAAAACTCTATCGCGAACTCACGGCCGCCGGCATCGACGTGCTGCTCTACGATCGCGACGAACGCCCCGGCGTCATGTTCGCCGACGTGGAACTGACCGGCATACCCCACCGAGTGGTGATCGGCGACCGCGGGTTGAAAGACGGCAAGATCGAATACCAGGGACGGCGCGACGCGCAGGCCCAGGCGGTCGCGCTGCCCGACGCGGTCCAAACGCTGGTGTCCCGGGTGTGCGGCGCCTAGCGCGCGCGGTCATCGCGCTGGGATGGGCGCTCGCCGCCGCGGCGCCGCCCGCGGCGCTCGCCGGCAACCAGCTCTACGAGCCGCTCGCGGCCAGCGTGCAGGCGGCGCTCAGCAAATCCGTCGCCGACCAGGCCACGCCGGTCCTCGCCTTCGACACCGAGACCGAAGCGCGGCGCTGGCTCGCCGCCATGTCGAGCCGGCTGGCGCGGCGCATTCCCGACCGCCAGCAGCGCGAGGAACTCCTGGTCACCGTGCATTACGAGGCCAAGCGCGCGGGGCTCGATCCCCAGATGGTGCTGGCCCTGATCCAGGTGGAGAGCAATTTCCGCAAGTACGCCGTCTCCAGCGCCGGCGCCCGCGGCTTCATGCAGGTCATGCCGTTCTGGGTCAAGCTGATCGGCAACGGCGACCACAACCTGTTCCACCTGCGCACCAATCTGCGCTTCGGCTGCGTGATCCTGCGCCACTACCTCGACATCGAGAAAGGCGACCTCTACCGCGCACTCGGCCGCTACAACGGCAGCCTCGGCAAGCCCGAGTACCCGAACCTGGTGCTGGGCGCGTGGAAGCACCACTGGAATTACGCCGCGAAGGATGCGCCCGGCAGCGCGCACTGAACGCTATTTGCCGGACAAGGCGCCGTCGTGCGGGCCGCCCGCTCCGGCGGGATGCTCCTCGGCGCGATGGCTGAGATACAGCGCGAGCCCGATCAGCGCGATCGCCCCGCCGAAATAAAGCAGATCGAGCGTCGTCTTGACCTCCAGCGTGACGGCGTGCTCGAACAGTCGCACGATCAGGATCATGATGATGACTTTGGCGAGCCGGCCTTTCAGATCATCCAGGCTCTCGATCACCAGGATGCGGCTCGACGCCTTGTTCGCCTGCGCCAGGTCGATCTCGCTCACGAAAAGCTCGTACATGCCGAGCCCGAAGATGAGCATCACCAGCGCCATCAGGTAACCGTCCACCACTTCCACGATATGCGTCACCGTGCTCGCGCGCAGCGCGGCGCGCGCGCCGTCGGCAAGACCGCTGCTTGCGTAAGGCGCGAGGTGCTTGACCAGGTAGACCACGTCCACGGTGGCGAGGTAGAACAGCGCCAGTCCGGATACCACGCTCGCGACGACCGGAACGACCACGACGAAACGGCTGTTCCAGAGCAGCCATTCGAAAGCACGCGCGACGCCTTTCATCGATTCTCCCTTGCGACTCCCCGGGCCGGCCCGTCCCCGGGCCGATTGTATGCGAACGGCATGGGCACGGGCGCCGCGGCCGCCGTTTCCGGACTCGCCGCCCGCCGGAACAGGTCATCGAGCGACGATTGCAGCCGCTCGTCGATGCCACCGGCCAGCTCCAGCGCGATGCGGTCGAGTTCCTGCCCCGACAACCGCGCCGGCAGCCGGACGCCGGCCCGGAACACGAACTCGCGGTAGACGTCCGCCACGCTGATCCCGGTGGCGTCCTTCGTGAGGGCCCAGCCGCGCTCCACCCGGCCGACCCAGTGCGCCGCGCTCATGGCGTCCAGCATCGCCTCGATGCGGTCGATGGGCAGCTTGACCACCGAGTGCAGCCGCGTGGCCGGAACGATCTCGCCGGTGTGGTGCGCCTCCCACAACACCCGCAGGATCTGCAGCGCGTCGAGGAACTGCGTGCCCGGCACCGGCTCGGCCTGGGAAGCGCGCTCGCGCCATTCGGGCATGACCGCCGCCGCGACCGCGCCCGACAGCACCACCAGCCAGGACAGATAGATCCATAGCAGGAAAACGGGAACGCTGGCGAATGCGCCGTAGACCACCCGGTGGGTCGGGAAATGCGTGATGTACAACGCGAAGGCGTGCTTCATGCCCTCGAACGCCAGTGCCGCGAGAAAACCGCCCGAAAGCGCGTCGCGCACCAACACGCGGCGGTTCGGCAGGGTGATGTAGAGGAACGCGAATGCCAGCCCGGTCAGGCCGATCGGCACCACCTTGGCGAGCGCCTCGGTCGCCAGGGGCAAGTCCTTCACCAGCCCGAGGGACTGGCTGATGAGCCAGGACGTGAGCGAAAGGCCCGCGCCGATCAAGAGCGGCCCCACCGTCAGCAGGGCCCAGTAGATGAAGACGCGCTGCACCGTGGTGCGCGGCCGGGGCACGCGCCAGATCTGGTTCAGCGCCCGGTCGATCGTCTGCAGGACGATCATCGCCGTGACGAACAGGAAAACGATGCCGACCGCGGTCAGCCTCGCCGCATTCTCGGCGAACTGCTCGGTATAGGCGGCGATCGACTCCGCCGACTGGGGCAGCATGTTCTGGACCAGGAACTGCTGCAGATGCAGCATCAGCTCGCGGAATACGGGGAACGCCGAGATCATCGTCAGCGCGACGGTGATGATCGGCACGATGGCGAGCAGCGCCGTGAACGTCAGGCTGGAGGCGACCTGCAGGCAGCGCTCCTCGCGAAAGCGCCGCCACGCCATGCGCGCGAAATCGATGAGCGGCGGGGTTTTCCTGAGCTTGAGCATCATGCGGTGCCGGCCGGCGGTATCTGTTTATATAATACTCTTGATGAAAGAACTCCTCGTTCTCTATTACAGCAACGGCGGCGCGGTGAAGGAAATGGCGCTGCTCGTCGCGCGCGGCGTGGAAAGCGTCGCCGGCTGCGCGGCGCGCGTGCGTACTGTTCCGAAAGTGTCGGCCGCGCACGAGACGGCGGAGCCTGCAGGGCGACCCGCAGCAGTGCCCGCAGTGCCGCTCACGGTGCCCGAGTCCGGCGCGCCGTACGCCGAACTGAAGGACCTCGAGGAGTGCATCGGGCTCGCGCTCGGCTCCCCCACGCGCTTCGGCAACATGGCGGCGCCGATGAAGTACTTCTGGGACTCGACCGGCGAGTTGTGGCTGAAGGGCCGGCTCGCGGGCAGGCCGGCCGCGGTGTTCACTTCGACCGCGAGCCTGCACGGCGGGCAGGAAACGACGCTCCTCACGATGATGATGCCGCTGCTCCACCACGGCATGCTGGTGGTGGGACTGCCCTACACCGAGCCCGACCTGCTCGCCACCACGTCGGGCGGCACGCCCTATGGCGCCAGCCACCACGCCGGCGCCGCCGGCGAGAAGGCGATCACCGAGCACGAACGCAGGCTCTGCATCGCGCTGGGCCGCCGGCTCGCCGAAGTCGCCATGAAACTGGCGTGATGGGCGTTCGGGCCGCCCATCTCGCGGCCTGCGCGAGCCTGATTGCGTTGATCTTCCTCTGCCTCGCCTGGGAACTGTGGCTCGCGCCGCTGCGCCCCGGCGGCTCCTGGCTCGCCCTGAAAGCGCTGCCCCTGCTGGTGCCGCTCTTCGGCGTGCTGCGCGGACGCGTCTACACCTACCAATGGGCGCTGCTGCTGATCCTTGCCTATTTCATCGAGGGCGCGGTGCGGGCGTGGAGCGAAGGCGGCACCGCGGCGCGCCTGTCCTGGATTGAAATTGCGCTGGCGCTCGCGTTCTTTGCAAGCGCCATCGGTTACGTGCGCCTGGCGCGGCGCGCGCATTGACGCATCGCCCGCGCGGTCCTCAGGGATATGCCGCCATCGGCTTGCCGGTGGTGAGCAGGTGATGCAGCGCGTAGACCCAGCCGCGCATGCGGTGGAAGTTCCGGTAGTGGCTGTACTGCTGCATCTTGATCGTGTCGGCCAGCTCGTCGCGGCCCTTGCCTTCCGCGATGCCGGCCCGGACCGCCTTCAGGAAATTCTCGTGCATCTGCGCGTACTCGAGCAGGTCGTCGCGCACCGAGACGTCGCCGTGCCCGCCGATGAAGGTATCGGCGTCGAACGCGGCCGCTTTCCTCAGCACCGCTATCCAGTTCTCCACCGATGGCGTGAACGAGTAGTTCGACCAGTTCTGGCGTGAAAAGGGCCCGCCGAGGAACAGCGTGCGCGCGTGCGGGAAGTGGATCAGCGTATCGCCCGGGTTCTGCGCCGCGCCCCAGTGCATCAGTTCGACGGTTCGCCCGCCGAGATGGATCGTGAACCGGGTATCGAACGTGACGTCGGGCAGCACCATCTGCAGCTCACCAGCGTCAAGGTTGTAGCGCTTGAAGTAAGCCTGGCGGCGCTGCACTTCGTCCTTGTAGTATTTCTGCATCATGCCGCGCGTATCGCGCTGCGAGACGATGGTCGCGCCCTCGGCCTTGAACACCGGGTTGCCCAGATAGTGATCGCCGTGCGCGTGCGTCACCACCACCCACCTGACGGGCTGCTCCGTGACCTTGCGGATGAGAGCGAGCAGCCGGCGCGCGTCCGCCGGATGCTGCTGGGTATCGACGACCAGCACGCCTTCGCCGGTGACCAGGAACAGGGCGTTCGACGAGCCGTCGTTCCAGAAAAAATAGAGGTCGGGCGCGACCTGCTTCAACTGCGCCGGCTGCGGCCTGGCACCGCCTTTCAGCGCCTCCGGCGCGAGCTTGCCGAGCTCGGAAGCGTACTGCGCGCACGCCGGCGCCGCCGCCAGCATGGCGGCGGCCAGCCAGGCCGCCGTGCCCTGCGTGAGTTTTCTCATGCCCCCTCCCCCGTCCGTCAGAGCTGCGGGTTTATGCGCTCCAGCTTCGAATGCAATTTGTTCAAGGCGTTGATGTAGGCCTTCGCCGAAGCCACGACGATATCGGTGTCGGCGCCCTGCCCGTTGACGATGCGCCCGGACTTGGCGAGACGCACCGTCACCTCGCCCTGCGAGTCGGTGCCGCTCGTAATGTTGTTGACCGAGTAGAGCAGCAATTCCGCGCCGCTCTTCACGACCGACTCGATCGCCTTGAACGAGGCGTCCACCGGGCCGCTGCCCTGCGACTGGGCCGGCCTCTCCTGGCCCGCGTCCGACACCACCAGCTTCGCGTACGGCGGCTCGCCGGTCTCCGAATGCGCGGTGAGCGATATCAGGTGGTAGCGCTCGTTCTCGACGTGTTCCTGCGTCTCCTCGGTGATCAGCGCCTGGAGGTCCTCGTCGAAGATCTCGCGCTTCTTGTCGGCCAGGTCCTTGAAGCGCTTGAACGCGGCGTTCAACGCCTCCTCGGACTCGAGCACGATGTTCAATTCCTGCAGGCGGCTCTTGAACGCGTTGCGCCCCGACAGCTTGCCGAGCGTCAGGCGGTTGGCATTCCAGCCGACCGACTCGGCGCTCATGATCTCGTAGGTCTCGCGGTGCTTCAACACGCCGTCCTGGTGTATGCCGGACTCGTGCGCGAAGGCGTTGGCGCCGACCACCGCCGTGTTCGGCTGCACCGCGTAGCCGGTGATGCCGGAGACGAGTTTGGACGCCGGGACGATCTGCGTGGCGTCGATGTTGGTATCGCAGGAGAACACGTCCTGGCGCGTGCGCACCGCCATCACGATCTCCTCGAGCGCGGCGTTGCCCGCGCGCTCGCCCAGGCCGTTGATCGTGCACTCGACCTGGCGCGCCCCGTTCAGCACGGCCGACAGCGAGTTCGCGACCGCGAGGCCGAGGTCGTTGTGGCAGTGCACCGACCACACCGCATAGCGCGCGCC
>CAZOQY010000049.1:0-14623 GCA_964581835.1 uncultured Streptomycetaceae bacterium
GACAAGTCGCCCGTGAAGTCGGTGCGGGACCTCGCCGGCAAGAAGTCCGGCATCGGCCCGCGCGCCGGCACCTGCGGCACCTACTTCCCGATGTTCTTCAAGATCCTCGGGATCAACACCACGATCCAGAACGGCCAGGCGTCCGACATGGCCACCGGCCTGCAGGACGGCCTGCTCGACGCGTTCCCGTTCTGCGCCGGCGTGCCGATCCCGGCCTACTCGGAACTGGAGAACACCAACAAGGTACGTTTCTTCACCTTCTCCGACGCCGAGATCAAGCAGCTGAAGGCGGCGTTGCCGGAGCTGTCCGACTCGATCATCCCCAAGGGCACCTACAAGAGCCTCACCGAGGACCACAAGACGGTCGGCCTGTTCAACTTCGCGATCGCCCACAAGGACATGCCCGAAGACCTGGTCTACGGCATCATGAAGTCGGTGCTGGAGAACAATCCGCAGATGGTGAAGGGCTACGCGGCGGCGAAAGAGACCCTGCTCCAGAACTGGACCAAAAACGCCTTCCTGCCGTTCCACCCGGGCGCCATTCGCTACCTGAGGGAGAAGGGCATCACCGTTCCGAAACACCTGATCCCGGCCGAGTACAAAGGCTGATCGGGAGCGTTTGAAAGAGCCGCACTGAGCGCGAGCCCAGTGCGGTTTTCTTTTGAGCGGGCGGAGGCGATGCAGTGAGCGCGGCGGCTGAAGCGGCAATCAAGGCTGTTCCGGACGAGGAGTTCGGCGGCAACAAGCGCCTGCTGCGCCGCTGGGAAGCCGCCCTGCTCGCGGTGCTGTGCATCGGCTTCACGCTGTTCCACCTGTTCGTACTCAACGTCTATTCGCTCGAGCCGCTGCTGTTCCGCGCCATTCACGTGGGCTGGGGCGGGGCGATCGGCTTCATCCTGTACTCGGCAGGCACCCGCGCGCAGAAGGCGGGCGTGCCTTGGTACGACTGGATACTCGCGCTCGCCTCGGTGGCCTGCGCGGTCTACATCACCATCGAACTCGATGGTCTGTTGTTCCGCGCCGGCGCGCAGTGGACCACCGGCGACGTGATCGTGGGCATGGTGGGCACGCTGCTGGTGCTGGAATTCACGCGCCGCGCGGCGGGGCTCGCGCTGGTGATCATCGCGGGCGTGTTCATCGTCTATTGCCTGGTCGGCCAGTGGATGCCGGGCGTGTTGCAGCACAAGGGTTTCAACCTGCAGCGGCTGTCGACCTACCTCTACAGCGAATACGGCATTTTCGGCGTGACGACCCAGGTGTCCTCGTCGTACATCATCCTGTTCGTCTGTTTCGCGGCTTTCCTGCAGGTTTCCAAGGTCGGCGACTACATCAACGACCTGTGCAACTCGCTGTTCGGCTGGGCGCGTGGCGGGCCGGCGAAAGCCTGCGTCGCCTCGGGCGCGCTGTTCGGCACGATATCCGGCTCTGCGGTCGCCAACGTCGTCGCTTCGGGCATGGTGACGATCCCGATGATGCGCAAGGTCGGCTACGACCGGTCCACCGCGGCGGCGATCGAGGCGACCTCATCGACCGGCGGCCAGATCACGCCGCCCGTGCTCGGCGCCGGGGCTTTCCTGATGGCTGAAATCACCGGCATTCCCTACGGCGAAATTGCGCTCGCCGCCGTACTGCCCGCGATGCTCTTCTACGTGGCCTGCTGGGTGCACGTCGACTATCACGCGGTACGCCTCGGCTTGCGCGGTCTGCCGCGCAGCGAATTGCCGCAGCTGACTCGTATGCTGAGGATGTTGTACCTGTTCTCGCCGATCGTCGTGCTGGTCGGGGCGTTGATCGCGGGCTATTCCCCGTTCCGTGCCGGCGGGCTGGGCATCGTCACCGCGCTGGTGGCGGGCTGGCTGGCAAGAGTGTTCCGTGACACGCAGGAACGCGACGGCGCTGGCGACGGCACGTTCATGGCGGTCGCTTCCGCCCTGTTGCTGCGGCTGGCGGCCCTGTTCGCCGCGGGCGGCGCGCTCTACGCGGGGTCGGTGTACGGGTTCGAGTGGACCCGCGCGACATTCGGCTCCTGGGGGGGATGGATATTCATGATCGTGCTGATTGCCATCCCCACGCTGCTGTTCGGCTGGCGCAAGACGATCGAAGGCCTCGAGCTCGCCGCGCGCGACACGGTGCAGCTGGTCGCGGTCTGCGCCTGCGCCGGCATCATCGTCGGGGTGGTCGCCCTGACGGGCATCGGCGGCCGCTTCTCCGAATTGATCCTCGGCATCGCCGGCACCAACCAGTTGCTGGCGATGGGATTCGCCGCGATGGTGGCGTTGATCCTGGGCATGGGCATGCCGACCACCGCGGCGTACGCGATCGCGGCGGCGGTCATCGCGCCCGGCCTGACGAAAATGGGCGTCGACAAGCTGGTGGCGCACATGTTCATCTTCTACTTCGCCGTGGTATCGGCCATCACGCCGCCGGTGGCCCTGGCTTCCTTCGCGGCCGCCGGCATGGCCCAGGCCGACCCCTGGAAGACTTCCTGGACCGCGCTGAAGATGGGGCTCGCCACTTTCCTCGTGCCTTTCATGTTTTATTTCAGTGACGTGCTGCTCTGGCGTGGCGACTGGACCGCCATCCTGCAGGCGGCGGTTTCGGGCTCGATCGGGGTCTGGTTTCTCGCCAGTTCGACCGAGGGCTGGCTCGGAGGGAAGCTGTCGATGCCCTTGCGCGTCGTCATGTTCGGCGCCGCTCTATGCCTCATCCACCCCGGCACGGTCACGGACGTGATCGGTCTCGCCATCGGTGTCCCGTTGTACTTGTGGCAGTCGTTCCGCAACCGCAGGCAACCCGCCTAGGCCCGTTCGCCAGCCGCGCCGCGGCAAGCACCTGTTTCCGCGCAGAAATGCCGCGAAACCTCTTCATTTCAAAGCCTTATCGTGGTATCCTCGCCGGCTACTCAAACCGCGAAGGGCAGGGACTGTTTCATGTCGGTCGAACGCACGTTATCCATCATCAAACCCGATGCAGTAGCCAGCAACGTGATTGGCAAGATCTACACCCGCTTCGAGCAGTCCGGCTTGAAGATCGTCGCTGCGCGCATGAAATGGTTGTCGCGCGCGGAAGCCGAGGGCTTTTACGCGGTGCACAAGGAACGGCCGTTCTTCAAGGACCTGGTCGATTTCATGACGTCGGGACCGGTGATCATCCAGGTACTGGAGGGGGAGGACGCGGTACAGAAAAACCGCGACCTGATGGGCGCGACCGACCCCAGGAAGGCGGCCAAGGGCACTATTCGGGCCGATTTTGCTCAAAGCATAGACGCGAACGCGGTGCACGGATCGGATTCGCAGCAGAATGCGGCCACCGAGATCGCCTACTTTTTCCCCAAGCAGGAAATCTATTCCCGCTGACCGGCTCGCCGCCATGACCGTCAACCTGCTCGATCTGGACCACGAAGCGCTGAAGGCGTTTTGCGCCGGGTTGGGCGAGAAGCCGTTTCGCGCCAGGCAGCTCCTGCGCTGGATCCACCACGCCGGGGCGGACAATTTCGGCGACATGACCGACATTTCCAAGCTGTTGCGCGTGAAGCTCGCGGAAGGCGCCGTGATCGCGCCCCCAAGCGTCCTGCGCGACACGACGGCGGCCGACGGCACCCGCAAGTGGCTGCTCGACGTCGGCACCGGCAACGCGATCGAATCGGTTTTCATTCCCGAGGAGAACCGGGGAACCCTCTGCATCTCGTCGCAGGCGGGGTGCGCCCTCGAGTGCTCGTTCTGCTCGACCGGCCGCCAGGGTTTCAATCGCAATCTCGGCGTAGCGGAAATCATCGGGCAGCTATGGCTGGCATCCCGTTCTCTCAAATCGGATCCCCAGGGGGGCGGGGCGCGGACCGCCCCCGGCACGGCGGATGGTGCCGACGATGACGGCGGCGACGTTGTTGCCGGCTTTACTGCGGGCTTTACTGCGGTGGACAGGCCGGTCAGCAACGTCGTGATGATGGGCATGGGCGAGCCGCTAGCCAATTTCGACAACGTGGTGTCGGCGATGCGGCTCATGCTCGACGACCACGCCTACGGCCTGTCGCGCCGGCGCGTGACGCTGTCGACCGCCGGTCTGGTCCCCGGCATCGACCGCCTCCGGGAGGCGTGCCCGGTATCGCTCGCGGTGTCGTTGCACGCACCCAGCGACCGGCTGCGCGACGAACTGGTGCCGATCAACCGCAAGTACCCCATTCGGGAGCTGATGGCCGCCTGCCTGCGCTACATCGACGTGGCGCCCCGCGGCTACGTGATGTTCGAGTACGTCATGCTGGCTGGCGTCAACGACAGCGTGGCGCAGGCGCGCGAGCTGGCGGCGCTCGTCAAGAGCGTGCCGTGCAAGGTCAACCTGATTCCGTTCAACCCGTTTCCCGGGATACCGTACCAGCGCTCGTCCGCGGAAGCGATCGACCGTTTCCGCGAAGTGCTGATGCAGGCCGGGCTGATCACGACCGTGCGCAAGACCCGCGGTGACGACATCGACGCGGCCTGCGGGCAGCTGGCGGGGCAGGTGAAAGACCGTACCAAGCGGGTGCGGCGCCGGGAGGAAGCGGCGGCAACCATGGAGGCGTCGCGGTGAGAACACTCAATGTCGCGGTGATGGCGGCCTGCCTGGCGCTGACCGGCTGCGTCACGCAGCCGGCTGACGACCCGGGCCCCAAGTCGCTGGGCATCGGCGCGGAAACACAGGACCGGACGCGCGCGCGCGCGCATACGGAACTTGCCGCCGGCTACTACGAGATCGGCAACCTCGGGGTCGCGCTCGAGTCGGTGAACGAAGCCTTGCGGGCCGATCCCGGCTACGGGCCGGCCCACAACGTCGCCGGGCTGATCTATTCGACGCTCAAGGAGGACCGCCTCGCGGAGCAGAGCTTCCAGCGCGCGATCAGCATCAACGCGACGGACCCCGACGCGAACAACAACTACGGCGAGTTTCTCTGCCAGCGCAAGCGGGAGGAAGAGGCGATCCGGTATTTCATGGCGGCGGTGCGCAACCCGCTGTACCAGACGCCGGACCGTTCCTACACCAATGCCGGCGTGTGCGCGCGGCGCCGCGGCGATGTTGCCGGCGCCGAGGGTTATTTCCAGCTGGCATTGAAGACGCGTCCGAACCAGCCGCAGGCGCTCTACCAGCTGGCCGATATCGCTTATGCGCGGGGCGACCTCGAATCGGCGAGGGGCCATCTCGGCCGGCTGGCGCAGGTGGGGGCGGACACGCCCGAGGTGCTGTGGCTGGGCGTGCGCGTGGTGAGAAAAATGGGCGATCGCAACGCCGAGGCCAGTTACGCGAGCCAGCTCAGGAACAAGTTCCCGAATTCCGCCGAAGCGCGAGCGTTGAACGCGGGGCGGTACGAATGAACGAAGCCGGTGACGTCCAGGCAGTCGAGGCTGCTGGCCCGCCGCCGGGCGGGCGGCTTGCCGAGGCGAGGCAGGCGCAGAACCTGACTCCCGCGGATGTCGCGCGCCAGTTGAAGCTGTCCGTATGGCAGGTGGAGGCGCTGGAATCCGGCCGTTTCGAGCAGTTGCCCGGGCCCATATTCGTGCGCGGTTTCATCCGCAATTACGCGCGCCTGGTCAAGATCGATCCGAACGAGCTTCTGCACGCGTTGGGGGACAGCATTCCCCAGTCGGCGCCGCGCGCGGCGGTGGAGCCGTCACCGGACATTCCTTTTCCTGTTGCAGGCGGGCCACCCTGGCCGGCACTCGCCGCGGCGGTCGCGGTCGTCGTCGGTTTGCTGGCCGCCTACGAGTTCTACTGGAACGAGCCCGAACCCCGGCCGGTGCGGGCGGATGCGGCAGTTGCCCCGGCCCCGGTTGCCCAGCCGGCGCCGGCCGCAGCGCAGGCGGCGGCGACTGCGTCCTCCCGGCCGGCACCCGCGGCCGACACGCAGGCGGCCTTGCCTTCCATCGCGCTCGCGAATGCGTTGCAGGCGACGCCGGATACACGGCCTGTTGCCGTGGCCGATCCACAGGCGGATGCGGAGAAAGAGAGAACGCCCGGGCCCGGCGAGCGGCAGGTCAAGCTCGCGTTCGACCAGGAGTCGTGGGTGGAAATACGCGACCGCAACGAGCGCATCATCTTCTCGCAATTGAACCGGCCCGGCACGCAGCAATCCGTCAACGGCATGCCGCCGTTCTCGATCGTGGTGGGCAACGCGCAGGGCGTGCGCATGACTTACGCCGAGAAGCCGGTCGACCTGGCGCCTCACACCCGGACCGACGTCGCCCGGCTGATATTGCAATGAACTGTTATCCGGAACACGGACTTGCGCCGCGCCGCGGCAGCCGCCCGGTGCGGATCGGCCACGTGACGGTCGGCGGCGATGCCCCGATCGTGGTCCAGTCCATGACCAATACCGACACGGCCGATATCCCCGCCACCGTGCGCCAGGTGGCCGACCTGGCCCGCGCCGGTTCCGAAATCGTGCGCGTGACGGTCAACAATGCGGAAGCCGCCGCCGCGGTGCCATTGATCCACGAGCAACTCGACCGGATGGGCGTCAACGTGCCGCTGGTGGGCGATTTTCATTTCAACGGGCACCGCCTGCTCGCCCAGCACCCGGCCTGCGCCGAAGCGCTGGCCAAGCTGCGCATCAACCCGGGCAATGTGGGCAAGGGGTCGAAGCGCGACGAGCAGTTCGCCACCATGATCGAGTTCGCGTGCCGCTACGACAAGCCGGTGCGCATCGGCGTCAACTGGGGCAGCCTCGACCAGGAACTGCTGGCGCGGCTCATGGACGAGAATGCGCGGCTGCCGCAGCCGCAGGACGTCGCGGTGGTGACGCGCAAGGCGCTGGTCGCATCCGCGCTCGAGAGCGCGCAGCAGGCGGAAGCCCTGGGCCTGGCGCGGGACCGCATCATCCTGTCGTGCAAGGTCAGCGGCGTGCAGGACCTGATTTCCGTCTATCGCGACCTGGCCGCCCGCTGCGATTACGCCTTGCACCTGGGACTGACCGAGGCGGGCATGGGCTCGAAGGGCATCGTTGCTTCCACGGCGGCGATGGCGGTGCTGTTGCAGGAAGGCATCGGCGACACCATCCGCGTTTCTCTCACGCCCGAGCCGGGCGGCGATCGCACGCGCGAAGTCGTGGTGGCGCAGGAAATCCTGCAGACGATGGGGTCGCGCTCGTTCGCGCCGATGGTGATCGCGTGCCCCGGATGCGGGCGCACCACCAGCACCTATTTCCAGGAACTGGCCGATCGTATCCAGAGCTGGCTGCGCGCGCAGATGCCGCAATGGCGCGGGCGTTATCCCGGCGTGGAAAACATGCACGTCGCGGTGATGGGCTGCGTGGTGAACGGGCCGGGCGAGAGCAAGCATGCCAACGTCGGCATCAGCCTGCCCGGCTCGGGCGAAAACCCGGTCGCGCCGGTGTTCGTCGACGGCGTCAAGACCGTCACGCTGAAGGGCGAGACCATCGCGGCGGATTTCCAGAAAATCGTCGAGCAATACGTGGCCGACACCTACTCGAAGGACGCCGCCGCGGGCGGCAGAAAGCCGGCGAAGGACGCCGCGCACGCCTGAATGGCTTCCAGGCAGATACAGTCGATCCGCGGGATGAACGACATCCTGCCGGACAGGGCGCACTTGTGGGAATCCTTCGAGGACGCGGTGCGCGGGTGGTTGCGCGCCTACGGCTACCGCAACATCCGCACGCCGGTGCTGGAGCAGACCGAACTGTTCGTGCGCTCCATCGGGGCGGCGACGGATATCGTCGAGAAGGAGATGTATACCTTCGTCGACGAACTGAACGGCGAGAGTCTCGCCCTGCGGCCGGAAGGCACCGCGGCATGCGTGCGCGCGGTGATCGAGCACAACCTGCTCTATGCCGGGCCGCAGCGCCTGTGGTACAGCGGGCCGATGTTCCGTCACGAGCGGCCGCAGAAGGGACGCTACCGGCAGTTCCACCAGGTCGGGGTGGAGGCCATCGGTTTTCCGGGGCCGGACATCGATGCGGAGCACCTGGTCATGTGCAGCCGGTTGTGGCGCATGCTCGGTCTCGACGGGCTTGTGCTCGATATCAACACGCTGGGCGACGCCGACGCGCGCACGCGCTATCGCGCGCGACTGGTGGGTTACCTGGAGCGGCACGAGGGCGATCTCGATGCGGACTCGAAGCGCCGCCTGCGTTCGAATCCCCTGCGCGTGCTGGACAGCAAGAACCCGGCGATGAAAACCATCGTCGAGCAGGCGCCGCGGCTGGCCGACGACCTGGGCGAAGCCTCGCTGCGGAGCTTCGAAGGGCTGCAGCAGATCTTGCGCGAGGCGGGCGTGGCTTTCCGCGTCAACCCGAGGCTGGTGCGCGGCCTCGACTACTATAACGACGCCGTCTACGAATGGATCGGCGGCGGTCTCGGGGCGCAGAACGCGGTGTGCGCGGGCGGACGCTACGACGGGCTGGTCGAACAGATCGGCGGCAAGCCGGCGCCGGCCTGCGGTTTCGCCATGGGGATCGAGCGCCTGCTCGATCTGATGCAATCGCCGGAGCGCGCGTCCGCGCCGGCGATGGATGTCTACCTGTTGAACCAGGGCGAGCGCGCGCGGAAAGCGGCGTTCGGGGCGGCTGAACGGCTTCGCGAGGGCGGCGTGACGGTGACGCTCGATGTCAGCGGCGCCAGCTTCAAGTCGCAGATGAAGAAAGCCGATGCGAGCGGGGCGCGTTTCGCGGTGATCATCGGTGAAGACGAGGCTGCGGCGGATGCCGTCAGCGTCAAAGCGCTGCGGCAAGCCGGAGAACAGGCGCGCGTATCGGTCGCGGAAGCAATCAATCTGATCAGGAAACAATAGGAAACGCATGGCACTCGATCTCGAAGAACAGGAGCAGGTAGCGGCGCTCAAGTCGTGGTGGAAGGAGTACGGCACCCTGGTGACGGTGGCGCTTGCCGCCGCTTCGCTCTCGCTGGCCGGCTATCAGGGCTGGCGCTACTACCAGCGCAACCAGGCGGTCGCGGCGGTCACGCTCTACGAGCAACTCGACCAGGCCGAGCGCGCCGGCGATCACAAGAAGGTGCGGGACATCGCGGGCGAGATTACCGGCAAGTACGGGTCCACGACTTACGGCGCGTACGCCGCGCTCGCCGCCGCGCGCGCAAGCTTCGAGTCCGGCGATCTGGCCGGGGCCAGGGCGCAACTGCAGTGGGTGATGGACAGGGCGAAGGAGGACGAGGTCCGCGATATCGCGCGGCTGCGGCTGGCCGGCGTGCTGCTCGACGAGAAGAACTACGCCGAGGCGCTGAAGCTGGTCGATGCAAAGCCGGTGGAGTCGATGGCCGGGCTCTATGCCGACCTCAAGGGCGATATCCTGCTGACGCAGGGCAAGCGGGCGGAAGCCCGCGGCGCCTACCAGGTCGCGCTCGACAAGAGCGAGGCGGGCAGTCCCTACCGCTCCGCCATACAACTCAAGCTCGATTCCCTGGGTGAAGCCAAATGATGATGCGCTTTTACCGGCCGGGGATAGCCGCGGCCGCGCTGTTGCTCGCCGGCTGTCAGTCGATGTCCGACGGCTGGAACCGGATGTTCGGCAGCGGCCCGACGGTGAAGCCGGCGCCGCTCGTGACCATCCAGCCCAGGGCGACGCCGAGGATCCTGTGGCAGGGTAGCGTCGGCGCTGCCGACAAGAACGTCTTTTTTCCCGCGAGGACCGGTCGCACCGTCTACGCCGTGGGCGCTTCGGGCGGCGTGGCCGGTTTCGACGTGACCAGCGGGGCGACAGTGGCCCGTTTCGATGCCGGACAGCGCGTGAGCGGCGGCGTGGGCGCCGGCGACGGACTGGTGCTGCTCGGCACGATCCGGGGCGAAGTGCTGGCGTTCGACAGCAGCGGGAAACCGCTTTGGAAAGCGCAGCTCTCGGGTGACGTGCTGGCCCCACCCGGGATACAGGAGGGGACCGTGGTGGCGCGCACGGGCGACGGCCGCGTGTACGGACTGGATGCGGCGAGCGGCAAGCAGAAGTGGCTCTACCAGCGCCCGGCGCCGTCGTTGACCGTGCGCACGCACAGCGGCGTGTTGATCGAGCGTGGCGCGGTGTTTGCCGGTTTCCCCGGCGGGCGGCTGGTCGGGCTCGCGCTCTCCAACGGCAACGTCGGCTGGGAGGCGGTCGTGTCGTTGCCGCGCGGGACGACCGAGCTCGAGCGCGTTTCCGATATCACCAGCCTGCCCGTGCTCGACGGACAGCGATTGTGCGCCGTCGCCTACCAGGGGCGCGTGGGCTGCTTCGACAGCACTCGCGGTACCGCGCTGTGGTCGCGCGAGATTTCCAGCCTGACGGGGCTGGGGGTGGACGAGCGCAACCTGTACGTGACCGACGAGAAGAACGCGGTGCTCGCGCTCGACAAGAACAGCGGCGCGAACCTGTGGCGGCAGGACAAGCTTGCCGGGCGCAATGTGAGCGCGCCGCTGGCGATCGGCCGTTACGTGGTCGTCGGCGATCTCGAGGGCTACGTGCACGTCATGTCGCGCGAAGACGGTTCGTTTGCCGCGCGCATCGCCACCGACGGCAGCGCGATCAACGCCCAGCCGCTGTCGCTCGATCTCACAAGCTTCCTGGTGCAGACCCGCAACGGCGGGATTTTCGCCATCTCCATTCAATAAGCCGCGAAGCCGCTGACGTCGAAGCGTCGGGCGAGGCCGGTGGCGAAAATCCAAAAACCGCCTGAAGCATGTTACCGATCGTAGCGATCGTCGGCCGGCCCAACGTCGGCAAATCCACGCTGTTCAACCGGCTGACGCGCAGTCGCGACGCCATCGTCGCCAACGTGTCGGGCCTGACGCGCGATCGCCACTATGGGCGGGGGCGCATCGGCGACAAGCCGTTCCTGGCGGTCGATACCGGCGGTTTCGAGCCGGTGGCGAGGGAAGGCATCTACCATGAGATGGCGCGCCAGGCGCGGCAGGCGGTGGACGAGGCTGACGCGGTCCTGTTCGTGGTCGACACGCGCGCCGGCCTGACGCCGCAGGACCGGGCGGTTGCGGAGGAGCTGCGCCGCAGCGGGCGGCGGATCTTCCTGGTCGTCAACAAGGCGGAAGGCATGGCGCCGGCGATCGCAGGCGCGGAATTTCACGCGCTCGGGCTGGGCGACCCCCTGCCGGTATCGGCGGAACACGGCGACAACATTCACGACCTCATGGACATCGTCCTGGCGGATGTCCCGACGCAGCCGGAAGCGTCGCGGGAGGACGACCGGCATCCCCGCATCGCCGTTGTCGGCCGGCCCAACGTCGGCAAATCCACGCTGGTCAACGCGCTGCTCGGCGAGGAGCGCGTGGTGGTGTTCGATCAGCCCGGCACCACGCGCGACTCGATCGAGGTCGAGTTCGAACGCGGCGGGCGCCGCTATACGCTGATCGATACCGCGGGGCTGCGCCGGCGCGGACGCGTGTCGGAGGCGCCGGAGCAGTTTTCCGTGATGAAGACGCTGCAGGCGATCGAGGACGCCAACGTCGCCATCCTGGTGCTCGATGCGCGCCAGGATATTTCGGAGCAGGACGCGCACGTCGCCGGTTACATACTGGAAGCGGGGCGGGCGCTGGTCGTGGCCGTCAACAAGTGGGAGCGCCTGCCGGCGGAGGAGCGCGATCTCGTCAAGCGCGGGCTCCTGCGCAAGCTCGATTTCCTCGCGTTCGCGCGCCTGCATTTCATTTCCGCGCTGGCCGGACAGGGGCTGCCGGCGCTGATGAAGTCGGTGGACGAAGCCTACGCTTCCGCCATGGCGCGCCTGCCCACGCCGCGCTTGAGCCGCACGCTGGTCGCGGCGGTCGCACAGCAGGCCCCGCCCCGCGCCGGCGTCATACGCCCCAAGCTGCGCTACGCCCACCAGGGGGGCGTCAATCCGCCCCTCATCGTGGTCCACGGCAACGCGCTCGACCAGGTGCCGGAATCCTATCGCCGTTATTTGGAACGTTTTTTCCGGGAAGCTTTCAAATTGCAGGGAACGCCTTTGCGGGTGGAGTTCCGGTCCGGCTCGAATCCCTATGTAAAACGCACCGGCGCGCGGCGCTGATCCCGGCGCTAACCCTATGGCGTAACAGCAGAATAACGAGTAGAGTACCCTTCCCAAAAACATTAAAAGACGAGGCCGACATGAGCAACAAAGGGCAGCTGCTACAAGACCCGTTTCTTAACGCTCTGCGCAAGGAACACATCCCGGTGTCGATCTACCTGGTCAACGGCATCAAGCTGCAGGGCCAGATCGATTCCTTCGACCAGTACGTGGTACTGCTGAAGAACACGGTCACCCAGATGGTCTACAAGCACGCCATCTCGACCGTGGTGCCGGCGCGTCCCGTCAGCCTCTCGCTCGACCAAAGCACCGACAGTTGAGCGGCACCCGCATTTTCATCCCCGTCGCCTGATGCTCGACCGTCCTGCCAACGGCACGGCGGCGGTGCTGGTCGGCCTCGACCTGGGCGATGCCGGTTACGAGGAGAGCCTGGAGGAAATCCGGCTGCTCGCCGCCAGCGCGGGCCTGGAGACGCGCGCGCTCGTGCGGGGCAGGCGCAACCGGCCGGACCCGGCGCTGTTCGCCGGCAAAGGCAAGGTCGAGGAAATAGCGGGCATCCTCGCCGACACCGGCGCCAATCTCGCCATTTTCAACCACGACCTGTCGCCGGCGCAGGAACGCAACCTCGAGCGCGCGATCGGCTGCCGCGTGGTCGATCGCACCAGCCTGATTCTCGACATATTCGCGCAGCGCGCCCGCAGCCACGAGGGCAAGCTCCAGGTCGAACTGGCGCAGCTCGAGCACCTTGCCACCCGCCTCGTGCGGGGGTGGACCCACCTCGAGCGGCAAAAGGGCGGCATCGGATTGCGCGGCCCCGGCGAAACCCAGCTCGAGACCGACCGGCAACTGCTCGGCAAGCGGGTCAAGGTACTGAAGGAAAAGCTGTCCAAGGTGCGTTCCCAGCGGGCGGTGCAGCGGCGCGCCCGGGGTCGTTCCAACCTGCTGGCGGTGTCGCTGGTGGGTTATACCAACGCGGGCAAGTCCACGATCTTCAACCGACTGACCCGCGCCGGCGTCTACGCGGCCGACCA
This sequence comes from uncultured Streptomycetaceae bacterium, assembly GCA_964581835.1. Taxonomy (GTDB): domain Bacteria; phylum Pseudomonadota; class Gammaproteobacteria; order Burkholderiales; family SG8-41; genus SG8-41. The sequence goes on from CAZOQY010000049.1 coordinate 13,016, forward strand.
GCTCTTCGCCACGCTCGACACCACGACCCGGCGCGTGCACAGCGAGGGCGGCGCCCGCGTCGTGCTCTCGGATACCGTCGGTTTCATACGGCAGTTGCCGCATACGCTGGTCGCCGCGTTCCAGGCCACCCTCGAGGAGACCATCCACGCCGACCTGCTGCTGCACGTGGTGGACGCTTCGAGCGAGGATCGGGATGCCCAGATCGGGGCGGTCAACCAGGTTCTCGCCGAGATCGGCGCCGATGCGATTCCCCAGATCCTGGTGCTCAACAAGATCGACCGCACCCCGCTGCCGCCGCGGGTGGAGCGTGACGAATATGGTAGAATTTCACGCATCTGGACGAGCGCACAAACAGGACAGGGCGTCGATTTCATCCGTCTTGCACTTGAAGAATATGCGGCTGCCGCACAGGCATCCGCCGAACACAAGAACCCCGCCGCTGCGTAACATCAAATCCATTCGACGATGACCTACATGAGGACGCTTCGCGACTATCTGAGGGACCGCTGCCTGCGGCTGCTCGGCGTGCTGATGTCGCTGAACGATCCCCAATGGGGCCGCCGCCCCAACCAGGGGCCGCCCGACCTCGACGAGATCTGGCGCGATTTCAACCGCAAGCTGAGCGGGCTGTTCGGCCGCGGCGGCGGCAACGAGAGCGGCCCGACGGGGCCGAATCCGAAGAAGATGGGCGGCGGCGCGGGACTGCTGCTGGGCCTTATCGTCGCGGTGTGGCTGGCGAGCGGCTTCTACATCGTCTATGAAGGCCAGCGCGGCGTGGTGCTGCGCTTCGGCAAGTTCCTCGAAACCACCCAGCCGGGGCCGCGCTGGCACTTGCCGTACCCGATCGAAACCGCCGAAGTTGTCAACGTGGCGGGCGTGCGCAGCGTGGAAGTCGGCTACCGCAACAACGTCAAGAGCAAGGTGCTGAAGGAATCGCTGATGCTGACGGACGATGAAAACATCATCGACGTCCAGTTCGCGGTCCAGTACGTGCTGAAGAGCCCCACTGATTACCTGTTCAACAACCGGGTGCCCGAGGACACGGTGCTGCAGGCGGCGGAGACGGCGATCCGCGAAATCGTCGGCAAGAGCAGCATGGACTTCGCGATATTCGAAGGGCGTGCCGAAGTCGCCGCGCGCGCCCACAAGCTGATGCAGGAAATCCTCGACCGCTACGGCACCGGCATCAGCATCAGCAAGGTGACGATGCAGAACGCCCAGCCGCCGGAGCAGGTGCAGTCGTCGTTCGACGATGCGGTGAAGGCCGGCCAGGATCGCGAGCGTCAGAAGAACGAAGGACAGGCTTACGCCAACGACGTCATCCCGAAGGCGCGCGGCATGGCGTCGCGCCTCAAGGAAGAGTCCGAGGGTTATCGCGCGCGCGTGGTCGAGCAGGCCGAGGGCGATGCCTCGCGCTTCCGCCAGATCGTGGCCGAGTACAACAAGGCGCCGCAGGTCACCCGCGACCGGCTCTACATCGAGACGATGCAGCAGGTCATGAGCAACACCACCAAGATACTGGTGGACCAGAAGGGCGGCAACAGCCTGATCTACCTGCCGCTCGACAAGATCATGCAGATGAGCGGCACCGGCCCGGCCGAGTCGTC
>CAZOQY010000050.1:0-14616 GCA_964581835.1 uncultured Streptomycetaceae bacterium
CACGCCCCGGCTGCCGCCGGTGACGATCGCCACCTTCCCCTTCAGCCCCAGATCCATTGACCGCTTCCCGTCCGGCGCGGCCTCAACGACGCGCTTTGGATTTTTTCTTAGCGCCCGCCGACACCGCGGCACGGGCCACCTCGGCGGCGTTCTTCAGCCTGCCGATGTCCCAGCACAGCCCGATCAGGCCGTCGACCTGCGCCTTCGGCAGCACGCCCTGCGCGAGCCCGCGGAATTTGGCCTCGAGGTCGGCGTCGCTCATCGGCCTGCCGAGACTCCCGACCGCGTGCTCGACGAAGGTCTCGTGCGTGCGGCCGTTCTTCAGCCGGATCGCGACGCGCGCCTGATCCTCGTGCACGTCCTTCTCCACCGTCGCGACGACCTTGTCGCGCAGGGCGATCACCTTCGGGTTGCGCACGATCTTGTCGCCGTACTCCGCCTCGCCCGCCGCGCCGTAAATCACGCCCACCGCGGCCGAGTGATAGACGCTGAACTTGCCCTCGAGCCCGGTCTGCGGCGTCTTCTTGCCGGTCAGTTCCAGCACCAGGGGATGCACGCCGACGGCGATGCTCTCGACGTCTTCCGCCTTGATGCCGTGCGCGTTGCGCAACTGGATGCAGCCGTCGATGATCGGGTGCTCGACGATGCCGCAGGCGAACGGCTTGTAGGTATTGAGGGAGATTTCCCAGGTCTCGCCGAGCCGGTCGGTGATTTCGCCCGGCTTGAACCCGGTGGACAGCACGCTGGCGAAACCGCGCTTCGCTTCGATACCCTGAAGCGAGCTGGTGAAGTTGCTCTTCGCGAGCAGAGCCGCCAGCAGGCCGTTGCGGGCGGCGTTGCCGGGATGAAACGGCTTGCACATGGTGCCGAACATCTCGCGCAGGCCGGAGGACTGCGTCGCGGCGATGCCGAGCGCCCACGCCATCTGCTTCTCGTTGAGCCCCAGCAGGCGCCCGGCCGCCGCCGCGGCCCCGAACACGCCGGTCGTGCCGGTGATGTGCCAGCCGACGTCGTAATGCGGGGGATAGACGGAATTGCCGATGCGGCACTCCGTCTCCACGCCCAGGATGAAGGCGTGCAGGAAGTCGGCGCCCTTCACCGGCTTTCTTTCGGCCAGCGCGAGGATGGCGGAAGCCACCGGGCCGCTCGGATGGATGACGGTCTTGAGATGCGTGTCGTCGAAATCGAAGGTGTGCGAAGTGATCCCGTTCATCAGCGCGGCGAGCATGATGTCGAGCCGTTCGCGCCGGCCCAGCACCGACGCTTCCGCCGGGCCCGAGAACGGCGCCAGGGCGGCCAGCGCATTGCCGACCGTCTCGTGGCGCGCGGCGCCGACCGCGCAGCCCACCCAGTTGAGAAACGAGCGCGCGGCTTCGTGCCGTACTTTTTCCGGGATATCGCCATAGCGATGCCCCACAATGAATTTAGCAAGAGTTCTGGTCACTTCCATGCGAGCCCCGGAAAAAGTAAATATAAAATCTGAATCGAGGTTCTTGGTATTCTCGGCGTCTTGGCGGCTTGGCGGCTTGGCGGCTATTTTAGATACTTCTTCTCCCAGTCCTCGATGTCCGCCAGCCCCAGCACCTGGTTGTACTGCTGCATGGTGAGCATCCGGCCGCTGACCGCCTTGGTGCAGCCGTCTTTCTTGAGCACGGCAAGCGCTTCCCTGACCGCGTAACCCGCCGCGTAGCGCTCGAGCCCCGGATAGATCGCGATGCGGTAGCCGAGCTTCTCGATTTCCGGGGCGGTCAGCGCGCCGAGCGTGCCGCCGCCGTCGATGTTGATGAGAAAGGGCGCATCCACCGCATCGGTGACGCGCTTCATGTCCTCCAGGATGGTCGGGCTGGTCTTCAGTTCGACGAACAGCACGTCGGCGCCGGCCTTGTGAAACGCCTTGACCCGCTCGATCGCCGCCTGCACGCCCTGCCCCGAGGCCACGTCGGTGCGCGAAATGATGACGAAATCCGGGTCGCGGCGCGCGGCCACCGCCGCCTCGATCTTGCCCACCGCCTCGGCGAGTTCGATCACCGGCCGCGCGCCGGGCAGATGCCCGCAGCGCTTCGGCGTCACCTGGTCCTCGATGTGTACTGCAGCCACCCCCGCCGCCTCGAACTCGCGCACGGTGTGCCGCACGTTCACCGCGTTGCCGTAGCCGGTGTCCGCATCGCAGATCAGCGGGATGTCGACGCAGGACGCGGCGTAATGCGCGTGCCGCGACAGCAGCGTGAGGTCGATCAGGCCGACGTCCGGCCGGCCGAGCAGGCTCGCCGACACGCCGTTGCCGGTCATGTAGACGGCCTCGAAGCCCGCCTGCTCCACCATGCGCGCACCGTAAGCGTCGTAGATGCCCGGCGCGACGATCAGCTTCTTCTGCGCGAGGCGCTCGCGGAACCGCCGCCGTACGGATTTTTCACTCATCAGGCTGCCGCCTTGACGTCGAGCCGGTAGCGCTCGAGCTTGGCGTCGTCGAGCGTGACGCCCAGGCCCGGCCCGCCCGGCAGCGCGAGGCTGCCGCCCGACAGGTCGATCCGGCGCGTGATGATGTCGTCGGTCATCTTGAGCGGCCCCACGCACTCGAGGCCGTCGATGACGTTGGCGGACGTCGCCGCCAGCATGATCTCGGCCATCGTGTTCACGCCCAGGCCGAAACCGTGGCCGACCACGCAGCGGATGCCGGCGGCCTCCGCGGTCGCGATCATGCGGCGCGTGTTGAGGAAGCCGCCCTGCTTCATGACCTTCACCTTGACGATATCGGCGGCATCCGCGCGGATGATCCGGATCAGGCTGGCGTGGTCGAGCACCGACTCGTCCGCCATGATCGGCAGGCCCACCGCGTTCGCCTCCTTGCGCACCCGCGCCATGCCGGCGATGTCGTGGTCCGGCACCGGCTGCTCGAACAACTGCAGCTTGTAGGGCGCGACCATTTTCGCGAGCTTGATGGACGTATCGGCGTCGTAGCCGGCATTGGCGTCGATGCGCAGCTGGAAATCCGGCCCCACCGCCTCGCGCACCGCGGCCACGCGGTCGCGGTCGGCCTCGATGTTGCCACCGACCTTGATCTTGGCCGAGCGAAATCCCTTTTCCTTCCACTCCAGCGTTTCCTTCGCCGCCTGCTCCGGCGTGAGGATGCCGATCCAGGCGTTGAACAGCAGCCGCTCCTTCACCGCGCCACCCAGGTAGGCGTGCACCGGGATGTTGGCGATCCGGGCGGCCAGATCCACGCACGCCATCTCGATCGCGGCCTTGGAATCGAGGAAGCCCTTCACCGCCGGCTCGATCTTCGCCAGCACGGCGTGAACGTTGGTCGCGTCCATCCCGAGGAGCAGCGGCGCGAGCTTGTTGCGCATCACCTCGATGTGGTCGGGGGTCTGCTCCTTGGAATAGCCGGGCGTGGGATCGACGTTGCCGTAGCCCGCGATTCCGCCCGCGGTGATCCGCACGATGGGGCTCTTCTGCACCGACTTGGTGACGTACGCGTTCTTGTACTCGCCGACCATCGGTATCGCGACGCCGAAGACTTCCACTTTCTCGATCTTCATCAGGCCACCTTCCAGTCCGGATGCGCCTTCAGGAACGGCAGCAGGCCGCCCGCCGCGAGGATCGCCTGTACCGCCGGCGGCAGCACGGGCACTTCGCGCACGATGCCGCGCGCGGCAACAGTGACGCGCCCGGCGGCGAGATCGATCTCGACATCGTCGGCGGGCGCGATGCCGGCGAGGTCGCATTCCACCGCCGGCAGGCCGTTGTTGATGCAATTGCGGTAGAACTGCCGCCCGAAAGCGGTGGAAACGAGGCCCGCCACGCCCATCGCGCGCAGGATGTGCACCGCCTGCTCGCGTGAGGAGTTATTGCCGAAGTTTTTCCCGGCGACGATGATGCCGCCCCGGGTGAAGCGCTGGGGGAACCCCGGCGAGACGCGCTCGAAGGCATGCTGCGCCACGTAGGCGTTGTCGCGCCCCGGGTGATACTTGCTCGAACAATGAATATCCGTGTTTATCCCATCTCCCAGGAGATGGGCTCTGCCACGGATATTCATAACAAGATGCGCAGACATATTTCCCTCACGCAGCTTTTGATATCGGCCGCCACTCCCCGCCCGGAACAGTACGCGGATCGGTAATCGAACCCGTAAGTGCCGAGGCGGCGACGGTGGCGGACGAGCCGACGTAGATTTCGGAATTGTCGTTCCCCAGCCGCCCCTTGAAATTGCGGTTGGCGCTGGAGATCACCACGTCGCCGTCGCCGGTGATGAGATGGCCGGTGATGTTGACGCAGGTGCCGCAGCCCGCGGCCTCCACCGATGCGCCGGCGGCGGTGAGTGCCTCGATCAGGCCTTCGCGCGCGGCCTGCAGGTAGACGTTGCGTGACGCCGGCGTGACGATCATGCGCACGCCTTTCGCGATGCGCCTGCCCTTGAGGATCGCCGCGGCCTGGCGGATGTCGTCCAGGCGCCCGTTGGTGCAGGTGCCGATCAGGGCAAAGTGGATGCGCTGGTTCGCGACTTCGGGCACCCCCACCACGTCGTCGATGCGGTGCTTGCGCGCGACCTGCGGTGGCAGCGCCGAAGCGTCGATCTCGAAGCGCTGGCAGTAGCGCGCGTCGGCGTCGGCGGACACCGGCTTCGGCTCGCGCGCGCCGTGCGCTTTCAGCCAGGCAATCGTCTTCTCGTCGGCCTCCAGCAGGGCGGCCTTCGCGCCCAGCTCCGCCGCGTGATTGGACAGCGTCATGCGGTCGTCGATGTCCATCGCGGCCACCGCGGAACCGGCGTACTCGATGGCGCGGTAGTTCGCGCCCTCGGCGCCGAGGCGACCCAGCATGTGCAGCGTCAGGTCCTTCGCCCACACGCCGGGCTGCAGCCTGCCTTTGAGGTCGACGCGGATGGTCTCGGGCACGCGGAACCACAGCTTGCCGGTCAGCATCACGGCCGCGAGGTCGGTGCCCTCGACGCCGCAGCCGAACGCGTTGAACGCGCCGTAAGTGGTCGAGTGCGTGTCGGTGCCGGTGACGATGTCGCCGCAGGTGAGGTGGCCGCCTTCCGGCAGGACCTGGTGGCAGATGCCCTCCCCCACGTCGTAGTGCACGACGCCGTGTTTTTCGGCGAAGGCGCGCATCTCGCGGTGGATGTTGGCCGCCTCCTGGTGCGGCGGCGGCGAGTAATGATCGGCGACGAAAGCGGTGCGCGAGGCGAACGGCAACCTCATTGCTTCATTCCCGGCGGTTAACTGGGCGATACGCGTCAGCGCGTTGCTCGCGCGCGCGTCGTGCAGCATCGCGAAATCCACGCTGGCCACGACCACGTCGCCGGCCCGCGCCGGCGCGCCGCCGGAACGCGAACCCAGGATCTTCTCGGCTATCGTGAAACCCATGTTTTTTGACTCGGAGAAAGGAGCGCCATTTTACAGGCATCCCCGGGCGACAGGACCAGAGTTCACTATCTGGCATGCGGCCGCCAGATGTGGTATTTACCGGATTCCTCAACTGAAACTCCGCCATGACCGAACCCGCCTCTCTTACCGCTTACGTCGCCGATTTCGTCATCAATACCAAGGCCTCCAGCATCCCCGCCGACGTCATGCACCTCGGCAAGCGCTCGATACTGGACGGCATCGGGCTCGCGCTGGCCGGCAATGCCGCCGAATCGGGCCACATCGTCCGCGGCTACCTGAAAAGCCTCGGCCTGCCCTCCAGCAAGGGCGCGACCGTGATCGGCACCAACCTCAAGTACCCGGCGCGCTTCGCCGCGTTCGCCAACGGCATCGCGATCCACGCCGACGACTACGACGACACCCAGCTCGCGGTGGCCAAGGACCGCGTCTACGGCCTGCTCACCCATCCCACCGCGCCGGCGCTGCCGCCGGTGCTGGCGCTGGGCGAGATCGGCAACCGCTCCGGGCTCGACGTGCTGGCCGCCTACCAGGTCGCGGTCGAGGCCGAGACCAAGATCTGCGAAGCGATCAACCCGCGCCACTACGATCACGGCTTCCACTCCACCGCCACCATCGGCGCGATCACCGCCGCCGCCGGCGCCGCGCGCATGATGGGACTCAACCTCGAGCAGACGCGCCGCGCGCTGGGCATCGGCGCGAGCCAGTCGGCGGGACTGCGCGAAAATTTCGGCACCATGACCAAGCCGTTCCATCCCGGACGATCGGCCGAGTCCGGCATCGTCGCTGCGGACTTCGCAAAGATGGGCTGGACCGCGACGCCGATCGTGCTGGAAGCCGGCCGCGGTTTCTTCAAGGCGGCGGGCGGCGGCTACGATCCCGCGGCCATCGAAGGCAAGCTCGGCAACCCGTGGACCTTCAGCTTCCCCGGCGTCTCGATCAAGCCGCATCCATCGGGCTCGCTCACCCACCCCGGCATGGGCCTGATGCTCGACCTCATCCGGAGCCACGACATCAAGCCCGACCAGGTGGTGAAGGTGAAAGTCGGCACCAACCGCCACATGCCCAACGCGCTGATCCATCACCGTCCGACGAACGAGCTGCAGGCCAAGTTCAGCATGGAGTTCTGCATGGCGATCCTGCTGCTCGAGCGCAGGGCCGGCCTCGCGGAGTTCACCGACAAGGTGGTGAACAGCGCAAAAGTGAAGAAGATGATCGAAAAAGTCGAGTTCGGCGTGCACCCGGAAGCAGAGGCCGCCGGCTACGAGAAGATGACCACCCTCATCGACATCGAGCTCGCCGACGGCCGCCGGATCAACGGCCGCGCCGATTTCGGCAAGGGCAGCCCGTCGAACCCGATGAGCGACGACGAGCTCGCCGCCAAGTTCCGCGAGTGCGCGGCGTGGGGTAAGCTGCCGAAAGCGAACGCCGGGAAGGTGGTAGACATGGTGTTCGGCCTCGAAAAGCTGAAAAGTATCCGCGAGCTCACCCGCCTGCTCGCAAGGAAGTAACGACCATGAAAAAACCCGTGATCGGCTTGATGCTGGGCGACGTCACCGGCATCGGTCCTGAAATAGCCGCCAAACTGCTCGCGTCCGGCGTGACGCGCGAGCTCGCACACGTCGTCGTGATCGGCGACAGGCGCGTGCTCGACCTCGGCATCCGCAACGCCGGGGTCAAGCTCGGCTACGGCGTCGTGCCGTCGGTGGACGCCATTCGCTGGCCGGTGGAAACTTTACCGGTGATCGACCTGGGCAACATCGATCCGGCAAAGTTTCCACAAGGTGTTTCTTCCGCGGAGTCCGGCCGGTTGACCGGCGAAACCTTGAAGTACATGATCGATCTTGCGCTCGAGCGCAAGATCGACGGCATCTGCTTCGCGCCGCTCAACAAGGGCGCGATGAACCAGGGCGGCTGGAAGTACCACGACGAGCACCAGATGTTCGCCAAGCTGACCGGCCACAGCGGCTTCTTCGGCGAGATGAACGTGATCGAGCAGTTCAGCACCTTCCGCGTCACCTCCCACGTCGCGCTGCGCGAAGCGGTCAACATGATCTCGTCCGAGCGCATCGAGAGCGCCATCCGGCTGGCCGACGACACGCTGCGTTCCGCCGGCCACGCGAAGCCGCGCCTCGGCGTGGCGGCGCTGAACCCCCACAACGGCGAGAACGGCCTGTTCGGCGACGAGGAGATCCGCATCATCCGCCCGACGGTGGAGCGGCTGCGCGCGGCGGGCGTCGACTGCACCGGCCCGATCTCGTCCGACGTCATCTTCATCAAGGCCACGCGCGGCGAGTTCGATGGCGTGGTCATGATGTACCACGACCAGGGACAGATCGCGACCAAGCTGCTGGGCTTCAACAAGGGCGTTACCGTCACCGCCGGGCTGAATACCGTATTCACCACGCCGGCGCACGGCACCGCCTACGACATCGTCGGCCAGGGCAAGGCCGATCGCGGCGCGATGGAGCATGCCTTCACGATCGCGGCGAGAATGGCCGCTTCCCGGCTCGCCGCCCGCCAATAAAGAATTACGGCGGCGGCTGACTTATAATCGACAAGACCACCACGAGGAGAAAACCATGAAAACGAAAACACTGATCATCGCGATCGCAGCCGCGACGCTGCCCCAGGTCGCCTTCGCGGCGCAATGGCCGGAGCGGCCGGTGCGCATGCTGGTGGGCTTCGCGCCCGGCGGCGGCACCGACGCGACCGCGCGTGCGATCGCGCCCAAGCTGACCGAACTGCTCGGCCAGCAGGTGATCGTGGACAACCGCCCCGGCGCCACCGGCAACATTGCCACGGACATCACCGCCAAGGCCAACCCGGACGGCTACACCATATTGATGGGCACGATCGCCGCGCTCGCGATCAATCCCAGCCTCTACGACAAGCTGCCCTTCGACCCGGTCAAGGACCTGCTGCCGGTGACGCGCGCGGTGGACTCGACCAACGTCCTGGTCCTGCATCCCTCGGTGCCGGCCAAGTCGGTGAAAGAGCTGGTCGCGCTGGCCAAAGCCAAGCCGCTCAACGCCGGCTCCTCGGGCGTCGGCGGCGCCGGCCATCTCGCCCTCGAACTGTTCAATCTCCAGACCGGGGTCAAGATCACTCACGTTCCCTACAAGGGGGGCGGCCCGGCCATGATCGACCTGCTCGGCGGCAACATCCAGCTGATCTTCGCGACGGCCGCCAGCGCGGTCGGGCACATCAAGTCCGGCAAGATCCGCGCGCTCGCGGTGACCACGCTGAAACGCTCGCCGCTGGTGCCCGACCTGCCCACGGTCGCCGAAACCGGCCTGAAAGGGTTTGAAGCGAACAACTGGTACGGCGTGCTCGTCCCGGCCAAGACGTCCCGTGCGATCGTGATGCGCCTCAACAAGGACATTTCCACCGCGCTGAACACCTCCGACATCAAGGAACTGCTGTTCAAGCAGGGCCTGGACGTCGCGCCGGAGTCGCCGGAAGCATTCGGCGCCTACATCAAGTCCGAGATTGCGAAGTGGAACAAGGTGATCCGGGCGGCGGGGCTGAAGGCCAATTAACCCGCGCAGCGGGTTAATTGAATGAAGGATGACCTGATGTCACGATTCAAACGCAGTCGAGGCCGTTCCTTCCTCCTTCCCCCTTCCGCCCTTCTCCTTGCGGCAGCAGCCGGCGTAGCCGTGCCGCTGCCGCTGCTGGCGCAGGAATACCCCGCCAAGCCGGTGCGGATCATCATCGGCTTCCCGCCCGGCGGCGCGACCGACCTCGTCGCCCGGATCATGGCGCCGAAATACACGGGACTCTTCAAGCAGCAGTTCGTCGTCGATAACCGCGGCGGCGCCAACGGCGTAATCGGCTCCGACCTCGCCGCCAAGTCGCCGCCCGACGGTTACGTGCTGCACCTCGCCACGATCGGATCGCTGGTGCTGTCCCCAGCCACGAGCAAGGTGCCGTACGACCCGATCCGGGACTTCGCGCCGGTGTCGCAGGCCGTCTCGCTGCAGAACATCTTCATCGTCCATCCCAACCTGCCGCCGCGCACGCTGAAGGAACTGATCGCGCTGGCGAAAGCGAAGCCGGGCGCGCTCAACTTCGCGTCCTCGGGCAACGCCAGCCCCGGGCACCTCGCCGGCGAGCTGTTCAAGAACATGGCCGGGGTGAAGCTGGTGCACGTGCCGTACAAGGGCGGCGGCCCGGCGATCATCGACCTCGTCGCCGGCCACGTCGAGATCTTCGTGGCGGTCATCTCCACCGCCGTGCCGCAGGTGAAAGCCGGCAAGGCCCGGGCGCTGGCCGTCACCGGCACGAAGCGCGCCGCGGCGCTGCCCGAGGTGCCGACCGTCGCGGAAGCCGCGTTGAAAGGCTACGAGGCGACCAACTGGTACGGCATGGTCGTGCCGGCGGCGACGCCCCGCCCTATCGTCGAGCGGCTGCACAAGGCCACCGTTACCGTGCTCGAAATGGCCGACGTGAAACAGGCGCTGCTCGACCAGGGTATCGAGGCCCTCCACAACTCGCCCGAGCAGTTCGCCGCCTACATCAAGTCCGAGACCGGCAAGTGGACGAAAGTGATCCAGCAGGCCGGCGTGAAAGTCGAGTAACAGCCGTGAATCGGGAATCGTGAAACGTCAATCGGGGAAATCCGCCTGACCGAGCTGACGATTCACGTTTTACGTTTCACGTTTCACGTTTCACGAACTACCACCCTTCATCCATCACCGACCATGTTCAATCCATTCCAGCCCCTCGAAAAAATCAAGGCCGAGGTCTACACCTCGATGCCCGCCAGGTTCCGCAAGAAGAGCCGCACCGCGTGGTCCGACCCCAACCGCCAGGGCGCCGAAGTCGAGTGCTTTCTCGAAGGCCCGTCCTTCGACCGCGAAGGGAATCTCTACTGCGTAGACATTCCCTTTGGAAGAATCTTCCGGATATCTCCGAAGGGGGAATGGGACCTGGTGACCCAGTATGACGGGTGGCCGAACGGGCTCAAGTTCCACAAGGACGGTCGCGCCTTCATCACCTGCTACAAGAAGGGACTGCTGGTTCTCGACCCGAAGACGGGCAAACTCGAGACGATCCTCGAGACCGCGTACAGCGAGGGCTTCAAGGGCTTGAACGACCTGCACTTCGCCTCGAACGGCGACCTCTACTTCACCGACCAGGGCCAGACCGGCATCGCCGACCCCACCGGGCGCGTCTTCCGGCTCTCCGCGAAGGGCGAGTTGCGCCGGCTGTGCGACAACGTGCCCAGCCCGAACGGCATCACGCTCTCGACCACCGAGAAGCACTGCTACGTCGGCGTCACGCGCTCGAACTCGGTGTGGCGCCTGCCGCTGATGGCGGACGGCAGCGTGTCCAAGACCGGCGTGGCGATTCAGCTCTCCGGCGGCGCGGCGGGACCCGACGGCATCGAAATGGACTCGGAGAACGGCCTGCTGGTGTGCCACCTCGGCGTCGGCATCTGGCGCTTCGACGCCAACATGCTGCCGACCCACCTCGTCTACGCTGAGGGCCACCACCACCATCACCTCGACAACCTCGCTTTCGGCGGCCCGGACAACAAGACGATCTACATCACCGAGGCGCTCTCCGGCGACGTGCTGATGGCGAAGATGCCGGTGGCCGGCAAGAAGCTGTTCGGATTGAGCTGATCGCGCGGGTTCTGCGCCGTCACGCGCGAGCCTGCCCGGGCTCCCGACATAACCGTACGGTTATCGGGAGGCCTCTATCTTTCATTAGCCGGTTATCGCATAAAGAGCGATGATGCGGCCTTTGCGCCCGCAGACACAGGAGTCAACCAGCATGCATCTACGCAGCGTCGAATTGCAGGTGACGGACCGCGCGACGGCGGTCGACTTCCTCAAGGGCCCCTGGGGCCTGGTGGACGCCGGCAGTCGCGGCGATACGACCTGGTTGCGCGCGACGGCGGGACGCCATTACGCCATCGCCGTGACCGAGGGTCCCACCCGCGCCGTGCTGTCCGCGACCCTCATCGGCACCCGCGCGGAAATCGAGGCCGTGCGCAAGCGCGTCGAGAAATCGGGACTGAAGCACGGTCCGTGGATCGACGAGTTCGACGAGCCCGGCCGCGGCGCGGGCTTCTGCGTCGCCGGCCCCGAGGGCGAGCCCTACCGCTTCGTCGCCGAGCGCGACCCGGCGCCCGCCGCGCTGCCGACCGACAGCGCGCGGCCGATCCAGGTGGCCCACGTGGTGTTCAACACGCAGAACCGCGAGGCCGCCACGCGCGTGCTGGTGGACACCTTCGGCTTCAAGCTGTCGGACAGCACCCGCGTCATGAATTTCCTGCGCTGCGACGACCTGCACCACGTCGTGGCCTACGCCGATTCGAAAAAGCCTTCCCTCAATCACATCGCCTTCGAAATGCATAGCACCGACGCCGTGATGCGCGGCATGGGGCGCCTGAAGGACGCCGGCTACCCGAGCGCCTGGGGCCCCGGCCGCCACGGCCCCGGCAACAACGTGTTCTCCTACTTCATCGCGCCGTTCGGCGCCTGCATCGAGTACACCGCGGAGATACAGCGCGTGGACGACTCCTACCAGACCGGCACGCCGGACTCGTGGAAGTGGCCCCCCGGGCGCACCGACCACTGGGGCATCGCCGGCCGCGACAACGACCAGCTCGCCGCCTCGGGCGACGCCTTCCCCTACCGGTCTCTCGCCGCATGAAGAATCTTCCCGCCGCCGCGATCGTCCTGGCAGCGCTGGCTGGAACGGCGACGGCACAGGGCTACCCCGTCAAGCCGATCCGCGTGATCTCCGAGTACAACGCCGGCGCCGGCGGCGACATCTTCTTCCGCCCGCTCGCCGTGCAGCTCGCCGCCGCTATCGGGCAGCCGTGGATCGTCGAAAACCGCCCCGGCGCCGGCGCATTCCTCGCGGTCGAGACGGCCATGCGCGCGCCGGCTGACGGCTATACCGTGCTGCTCGCCTCGCAGAACGTGCCGGTCACGCGGCGCTACCTGTCGCGCGGCAAGCCGATCGACCCGAACGTCGACCTGGCGCCGATCGCGGCCCTGTGGCGCACCACGCTGGTGATCGCCTCGCACCCGTCGTTCCCGCCGAAATCGCTGAAGGAAATGATCGCCTACGCCCGGGCCAACCCCGGCAAGGTGTCGTACGGCACCTCGGGCATCGGCACGCAAGCGCATTTCGCCGGATCGAGCCTCGCGGTGCTGACCGGCACGACGCTGCTGCACGTCCCGTACTCGAACAATCGCCAGGTGCTCGAAGCGGTGACCGGCGACGTGCCCATCACCATCAACATCGTGTCCCCGGTCGTGCCCCACGTGCGCTCCGGGCGGCTGCGCGCGCTCGCGGTCGCCGGCTACAAGCGCCTCGAGATCCTGCCCGACGTGCCGGCGGTCTCCGAGCTGCTGCCCAAGTTCGAGCCGCCGCCCACCTGGAGCGGGCTGTTCGGTCCGGCGGGACTGCCGCGGGACATCGTCATGCGGCTGAACGCGGCCGTGGCCAAAGCCGTCGCGAACCCGGAGTTGCGTGCCAAAGGCACCGCCGACGGCTTCGAGTTCATCGGCAACTCCCCGGAAGACTTCGCCGCCCAGTTGCGGCGCGACATCGAGGTCGCCGGCCGCCTGGTCAAGGCGGCCAAGGTCCAGCCCACCGACTGAGCCACCGACTGAAGAAACGGACACCATGAAACTTTGCCGCTACGACAATGGCACGCCCGGCCTGATCGAGGACGGGTCGATCTACCCGCTCGGCGACGCACTGGCGGCCTCCGGCACGGTGCGCTCGGGCGCAACGATGCCGGAGATCATCGAGGCGCTCGCCGCCAACCCCGCCGCGCAGGCCGGCCTTGTCGCGGCCCGCAAGGGCAAGGCGGTCGCGCTGGCGTCGGCGCGGCTGCTCTACCCGGTCGACAACCCGCCCGCGATCTGGGCCGCCGCGGCCAACTACCGCGCGCACCAGGCCGAGATGCAGGAACGCGTCGGCGCCTATTACCGCGGGGATTTCCCGCCGGACGATCTCATGGCGGAAGTGTTCCTCAAGCCGTCGTCCGCGCTCGTCGGCCCCGGCGGCACCGTGGTGCTGCCGAAGATCGCGAAGCACGTCGACTTCGAATGCGAGCTGTGCGCGGTGATCGGCCGCCCCGCGCGGAAAGTCTCCGCGGAAAACGCGCTCGATTACGTCTACGGCTACACGATGTGCTGGGACATCAGCATCCGCGACCCCTGGGGCAAGGGCCGGCACAACACGCGCAACATCCGCAAGGGCTTCGACACCTTCTGCGGGCTGGGCCCCTGGATCGTGACGCGCGACGAGATCCGCGACCCGCAGGATCTCCACATCAGCGTCGAGCAGAACGGCCAGAACGTGATGCAGGCCCACACGAAAGACATGATCAACGGCCTGCGCGACCTGATCCGCTTCCTGTCGAGCGTGACCACGCTGAAGCCCGGCACGCTGCTCACCACCGGCACGCCCGCCGGCGTGTCGAAGCTCGCCCACGGCGACCGTCTCAAGGGCACGCTCACCGGCATCGGCACGATGGAACTCGCCGTCGTGGCCGAGTCGTAAACCACCCGCTTCACGAAAGGCGACCCCACCCCATGCTTCTCCCGCTTCCCGGGCGCAACATCTGCTACGACCTCGTCGGTCCCGATTCCGGCCAGGTCGTGGCCTTCTCCCACTCGCTCGCCGCCGACCTCGGCATGTGGGCCGAGCAGGTGCCCGCGCTGACCGCCGCCGGCTACCGGGCGCTGCGCATCGACCTGCGCGGCCACGGCGGCAGCACCGCGCTGCCCGCGCCCTACACCATCGACCAGCTCGCCGACGACGTTGTCGCGGTGATGGACGCGGCCGGCATCGACCACTGCCACTTCGTCGGGCTGTCCATCGGCGGCATGATCGGGCAGTCGCTGGGCCTGCGCCACGCCCGCCGCCTGCGCTCGCTGATGTTGTGCGACACGCAAACCCAGTCCCCCGCCGACGCAGCGACGCGCTGGGGCCCGCGCATCGTGGCCATCAACCAGGCAGGCTCCCTCGAACCCATCGCCGACGCCACCCTGGGTCGCTGGTTCACCGACGACTTCCGCAAGCAGCGCCCCGCCCGCTGGAAGCAGATCCGCGACAGCATCGTCGGCTGCACGCCGGTGGGCTACACCGGCTGCGCGCAGGCGATCGGCAATTTCAATTTCACCGGCAGGCTGGGCGCCGTGAAGACGCCGACGCTGGTGGTGTGCGGCACGGACGACCCGAGCGCGGCGCCGGG
>CAZOQY010000051.1:0-12741 GCA_964581835.1 uncultured Streptomycetaceae bacterium
ACATCATCTCCGAGCGCGAGTTCACCCGCTCGTTCGCCATCGACCGCAAGATCCGCGTCGCCGTCGAGGAAGCGCACGCCGACGTGATGATCGGCCACGACACGGGCTGCATCACCACGCTCGACAAGAACCAGTGGATCAGCAAGTCCGGGACGCGGCCCGTGGAGCTGCCGGTGCTCGCCGACTGCCAGTTCGCGGCGCTGGCGTGCGGCGCGCACCCGTACAAGATCGTGCAGTCGCACTGGCACGCCTCGCCGGTGGAGACGCTGATGGACAAGCTCGGCATAGACTGGCAGGCGAAGAAAGCCGAGTTCATGGCGTACCTGGAGGAGGTCAAGGCCGGCAAGCCGGAAAACCTCTACGATCCGCGCCGCATGATCACTTCGGGCCCCGGCTTCAAGCCGCTGGCGAAACAGTCATGACTTCCCCCATCCTCATCGTGGGCGGCGGGCCCGCCGGGCTCGCCGCGGCCCACGCGCTCGCCACCGTCGGCCAGCGCTCCATTCTCGTGGAAAAGGAATCGCAACTCGGCGGCGCGCCTATCCTCTCGGGCTACGCCCGGCTGGTACCGTCCAACGAATGGGCGCGCGACGCGATCGGCGGCATGGTAAATCGCGTGAAAGAAAGCCCGCTGGTGACGGCGCGCACCGGCTGCACGGTCAGCGAATTCACCGGGGAGCCCGGCGACTTCAAGGCGCGGCTCTCCAGCGGCGAAACTATCGACGCCGGCGCGGCGCTCCTCTGCACCGGGTTCACGCACTTCGACTCGGTCAACAAGCCGGAATGGGGCTTCGGCACTTTTCCCGACGTGGTGACCACCACCCAGGTCGAGCAGATGATCTCCTCGGGCAAGGGCGTGCGCTGCCCGTCGGACGGCAGGAAGCCGCAGCGCGTGGCCATCCTGCTGTGCGTCGGCTCGCGCGACCGGCAGATCGGGCGCGAGTGGTGCTCCAAGATCTGCTGCACCGTGTCCTCCAACCTGGCGATGGAGATCCGCGAGGAAATCCCCGACTGCCACGTCTACATCTACTACATGGACATCCGCACCTTCGGCCTCTACGAGACGCGCTATTACTGGCGCAGCCAGGAGGAATTCAAGGTCAAGTACATCAAGGCGCGCATCGCGGAAGTCACCTCCGACGGCCACAAGCTCATCATCAAGGGCGAGGACACGCTGGTGAAGCGCCCGATCACCATCCCGTTCGACATGGTCGTGCACGCCATCGGCATGGACCCCAACACCGGCAACCGCGCGCTGGCGAAGACGTTCGGCGTCGAGCTGGAGCCGCACGGCTTCATCGGCAAGGGCAGTTCGTACGGCGCGCTGGGCGAGACCTCGCGCCCGGGCGTGTTCGTCGCGGGCGCGGCCACCGGGCCGGAAACCATCGACGACTCGATCGCGCAGGCGAAGGCCGCCGCGATGTCCGCTTTCGCCCTCGCGAGCCGCCCGGCACGGGTTGCGACCGCCTGAAGACCCCGCCATGACGCAGGCTATAGTCCGATCGGCGCTGGAACGGCCGCACCTCGACCTCTCCGGCCCGCGGCTCGCGCGCGCCCTTGAGGTTCTCGTCTCCGCGGCCGAAGAGCAAGGCGGCATCGAGCGCTACGTCGAGGCCCTGCGCGTAAAGACGGCCCTGTACCAGGCCGCGCTAGCGTCCGGAGACGGGGTCGATCCCGCGACGTTCAAGTCCCTGTTCGCATATCTTGCGACCGTGCGCCGGCGCGTGGGCCCCTGGCTCCTCCCGCCGCGCATCGGCGAGCTGCGCGCGCGCATCGCAGCTCTTCTCGACGGCCGCGAGGACACGGCCACCACCGACGGCAGGATCGCCGCCTTCTGCGCCGCCTTTCCCGAGGACCGCGAGCACCGCTGGGTGCGCGACCTCGCCGCCGAGCTCCTGCACAACGTCGACCCGGAGCGCTATCCGCTGATGTGCCGGTGGGTGTGGGACGTCCGCGCCAACACCGGCGCCCTGCGCGAGATGTGGCACGCGGAGAACCTCGACCGGCTGCTGATCGACGTGCCGGACCGCTACGGCACCTTCGTCATGCTGCGCGAGGAGCTGGCGCAGTACCTCGCGAAGAACGGCTTCTTCCGCGACGTCGTACATTACGTCGATCTGCTCACCGCCCAGGTCTACGCCGGCTACATCAGCGAGCAGGGCGACAGCTACCTGCGCGCCGATTTCGCCAACCCGGAGGACCCGCTGCTGCACGTCCGGCGCCTGCTGGGGCTCGACGGCATCGGCAGTGGCGGCCGGACGCGGCTGAAGGCGGTCGACGGCACGGCATCCGTGGTCGACGACGTTAAGCAACTTGGCTGAAGAAACCCGCGCATGCCCATTCACGAACAATCGCTGATCCGCCCCGAGAACCTGACGAAGCACGACCAGCTCGTGCTGGACGGGGTCGACGTCTCCGGGCACTGGAGCACCTTCATCACGCCGCGCGTCGTCACCGACTACAACGAGCGCATCGAGGAGGAGATCGCCGCGCTGCCGGGCGGCGAGCACATCCACCGCTGCTGGCAATGCGGCTCGTGCACCAATTCCTGCACCGTCAACGCCGTCAACCCGGACTTCAACCCGCGCTACTGGATCTACCTGATCCGCACCGGCATGGAAGCGGAGTTGCTGCGCGACAAGGACATCATCTGGCAGTGCGTGTCGTGCAACAAGTGCACTTACGCCTGCCCGCGCGACGTCTTCCCCGAGGGAGTGATGAAGGCGACCGCCCACTGGCTCGAGCTGAAGGGGCACGTGCCCAGGTCGAAGTCGATGCACTTCGACGAAGAGTTCACGGAGCAGGTCGTCGCGACCGGCCGCATCGAGGAAGGCCGCATCATCCGCAATTTTTTCGCGCGTACCGGGCAGCCGCTGCTGCAGGAATGGCTGATCGAGATGGCGAAGCGCGTCGCGCGGCGCCTGCCGGTGAAGCTCGCCCTGATGATGGGGCTCTCCGCCCTGGTGCGGCCGCGCACCCGCGGCTGGGGAAGCGCGCGCGACGCGATCGGCGACTACCTCTCGGAGCAGGAAACGCTGCAGCGCAAGGCGCTCGGCCTCAAGGAGAAAGCATGAAGACCGACTACAAGCGCGTCGCCTACTACCCGGGCTGCGCGCTCGAGGGCACCGGCCACGCCTACAACGAGTCCACCCGGGAGGTGGGCAAGGCGCTCGGGCTCGAGCTGGACGAGGTGAAGAACTGGAACTGCTGCGGCGCGATGGAGGTGAAGAACAAGGATCCGAAGGTGCAGACCTACCTGTCCTCGCGCGTGCTGTCGATCGCGGCGAACGAGATGGGCGCGAAGGTCGTGATGGCGCCGTGCAACGGCTGCTATCACAACCTCAAGAAGGCGGAGCACGACCTCTCCCGCGACGCGGGCTCGCGCCAGGTCGTGGACGCGATATCGCGGAAAGCCGGGCACGCCACCTACCAGGCGGGCCAGGTCGAAACCATCCACGCGCTCGACTGGATCAAGGACGGCATCGGCGAGGAGGAGCTGAAGCGCCGCGCCCGCGGCAGGCTGAAAGGCCTCAAGGTCGCCAACTACTACGGCTGCATGTACACGCGCCCGCGCCACATCTTTCCCGAGAAGGACCAGGGGCCGGGCAGCGAGTCCACTTCGCAGCCGCACTTCATGGACGATCTCCTCGCCGCGGCGGGCGCGGAGAACGTCGATTTCCCGCTGAAGACCGCCTGCTGCGGCGGCGCCCACGTCCTCTCCGACAGCGACACCTCGACGAAGCTGGTGCTGAACATCCTGCGCGCCGCCGAGGCCGCCGGCGCCGACGTCATCGCGACCGAATGCCCGACCTGTCATTCCGGCCTGGAAATGCACCAGGTGCGCGCGGAGAAAGTGCTGGGCCAGAAGACGACGGTGAAGATGCTCTACTTCACGCAGTTGCTGGGCCTCGCGCTCGGGCTGTCGCCACGCCAGTTGAGCGTGCACGAGAACGTCTCGGACGGACTCGCGCTGATCCGGGAAAAGGGCCTGGCATGAGATCGTTCGCCGAGATCGAGACCGCCCTCGACGGGCCCGCATCGGCCGGCGCGCTGCTCGCGAGCGCCGAGGAAGTGCTCGAGCACTGGCTGCTCGCCCGTGGCGAGACACCGACGGCGGAAGAACGCGAAGGCTTCCGCCTGCTGGCGCTGCACCGCCAGGGCGCGCGCGGCGAGCCCAGCTTCAACGCCTGCCGCGAGACCTGCCGCGAGATCGCGTATCACTACAACCTGCTCGATGCGGAGCCGGATGCCGCCAGCGCCGGGCAACGCCGACGCATGATGGGAATGCTGGTGAAGCACCTCGCGCTCTTCGTCGGCGGCAAGCTGCAGGCGGCGGGGCTCGGGGAGTTCTGTTGCTCGTCGCGCTCGCTGCGCATAGAATCGGCCTGATTTTTACCGAGAAACGCGAGGAATTCCGAGATGCCCACCGTGCGCGGCTGCCACCTGCCGGATGAACTGCTCTACGACGTCGACAACCACATCTGGTACCAGGAACTGCCCGACGGCAACGTCAGGCTGGGCATGACCACCGTCGCGACGGCGCTCGCCGGGCAACTGGTCGCCTTCACCCCGCGCAAGGCGGGCCGCTCGGTCGAAGCCGGCAAGTCGTGCGCGACGGTGGAGTCGGGCAAGTGGGTCGGACCGGCGAAGACGGCGGCGAGCGGCGAGCTCGTCGCCGTCAACGACGAACTGGTCGGCAAGCCGTCGATCGCCAACGAGGATCCCTACGGCGCGGGCTGGATGGTGATCCTCAAGCCGAAGGACTGGGCGGCGGTGAAGCCGGCGCTGGCGCCCGGCTCGCAGGTCGGCCCGAAGTACGAAGCCAAGATGACCGCGGACGGGTTCGCCGGCTGCGCGCCCGGCGGCGGGCAGGTCAAGCCATGAACCCGGCGACGGCGACGGATAGCGCGCCCGGGCTGACCCGGGCGCAGGTGGCGCGCCTGCGCGGCAGCGCCGTTCGCGTCACCGACCTCTTGAAGGCGATGGCCAATCCCTCGCGGCTGATGATCCTGTGCCAGCTCGCGGAAGGCGAAAAATCGGTGGGCGAGATGGAGAGCGTCATCGGCCTGTCCCAGTCCGGCCTGTCCCAGCACCTCGCCGTGCTGCGCAGGAAGCGCATCGTGGCCACGCGCCGGGAAGCGCAGTCGATTTACTACTCCCTCGCCAGCAAGGAAGTCGAGGAAATCATGGCGGCCCTCTACCGGGTGTTCTGCGCCAGGGTCACGAAGAGATAGCGACAAGATCGGCGGCGGCACGCCCGCCGTTTCTCCATGCGCAGCCCCGACACCGCCCTCCTCCGCCACCTCTCCGGGAGCAGCGCCCGCTACCGCGACCCGGTGACGCAGGTCAACTGGTCGCAGCTCGACCCGTGCAGCGGGTGGTTGCCCGAGCCGGCGCTGTCGCTGCACGGGTTGCCCGAATTCGGGCTGCTCGCGCCTGCCGCGCGGCACAAGCTGTCGCAGTACGAGTTCATCAACGTCATGCACTGCGGGCTGTGGCTGGAAGCCATCTTCCTGCAGCGCATGTCGCGACGCCTGTGGCCGGGCATGCCGCGCGAGGAACACGAATACCTGCTCCACGAGCTGCGCGAGGAAACGGGCCACAGCCTCATGTTCCTGCGCGCGATCGAGACGAGCGGGCTCGCGCTCCCGGCCGGCAGCTGGCGCGCGCCGCGGATCGCCAGCGCGCTGGGACGGTTCGCACCGGCGGGCAGCGGGCTGTTCTGGCTCGCGATGCTGATCGGCGAAGACGTGTCCGACAAGTTCAACCGCCACCTGCGAAGTCAGCCCGACGAGGTCAATCCCGCGGTGCGCCAGATCTGCACGCTGCACGTCATGGACGAGGCGCGCCATGTCGCCGCCGCCCGCAGCAACCTGGAACTCGCGCTGGCCGGCGCGGGAACGATGCGCCGCCGGCTGCTCTCCGCCGCTGCGCGGCTGTTGCTGTGGCAAATGACGCGGGCGTTCTACTATCCCCCCGCCCGCTTCTACGAGCTGGCCGGCCTGCCGCGCGGCACGGACTGGCGCCGGGCGGCGCTGCGCAATCCGGCGCGGCGGAAATTCGTCGCGGAACGGCTCGCGCCGACCGTGCGCGCGCTCGAGTCGCTTGGTCTCCAGGTCCGCGCGGATTAGCGGGTCATCCGCAGCACTGTTGCGGCGTCAAATCGGCTCTTCCAGTCCAGTTCGGCCGCCGCGCGCCGGCAGTTGAGCAACAACGTATTCTCCAGCCCCTCGATCCATGCCGGCTCGCCGCCCCAGCCCGACCAGCGCCAGGCGAAATCGAGCCCCGCGCGGGCGACCCGGGGAGAGAGCGCAATGCTGATCCGGCGGCGGCGCCTGATGGCGTCGCGATAGCTGAAGCCCCCCTCCACCGCCAGATTGAAGGGGCCGCGGACGTCGCGGGCCAGCGCCAGCAACACCGCCCTCGCCACATCGTCTTCGTGCACGCACTGCTGCAGGGGCTGCGGCTCCGGGAGCGCGAGATAGAACGGCAGGCTCAGCAGTTGCCGCAGCAGCGGTTGCGCGTTCGGGCCCAAAATCACGTGGGGACGCAGTCGCACGCACTCGGGAAACTCGGCCTCGAGCAGCCGTTCCAGGTGCGCCTTGTGGCGGGCATACAGGAAGCCCGGCAGCGGCGCGAGCGGCGCCTGCTCGTCGAGGTGCGTGCCGCTGCCGTAGACCGCGGCGCTCGACAGGTGGACCAAGCGCTTCACGCCCGCCTGGCGCGCGGCGTGAAAGACCTTGTGGCTGCCGGTCACGTTGACGGCGAACATATCGGCTTCGCTCATGCGCCCGCGCAGCACCACGAAGGCGAGATGTACCAGGGCATCGTGGCCCTCGAGCAGCGTGGCCAGCCCCGGATCGCGGATATCGATTCGCGCGGCGCGGAACTTGGCGTGGGCGTAGCGCGGCGGCGCGAGATCCACCCCCGTCACGCGCGCGACGCCGGGCTCGGCGCACAGGACCGGCAGCACGGCCTGCGCCAGGCACGAGCTCGAGCCGGTCACGAACACGTTCATGTCGACTGGAAAGCCGGCATGACTTCGCGCGCGAACAGTTCGAGCGACTCGCGCGTGACCGCGGGGTCGACCGCGCCCGCGCCGAAAGCGCACAGCAGGTGCGTGACGCCGGCGTCGGCGTACTTCGCGACCGCCGCGCGCACTTCTCCGGGGTCTCCGACCACGGCGAGCCCGAACGTCTCGGCGAGCCCCAAGTCCACGCCCAGCTTCATGAGCGCGCGGAAGCGGCCGAGCTCGTGCAGCTGCTCGTAGCCGGGGTAGAGCCGCTCGAGTACCGGCAGCACCGCCTGGTAGAGCTCGCGGTAGAACCACGTGAACGCCTCTTTCGCCACGCGGCGCGCGCGCCGGCCGTCGGCGAGGCACAGCACCGCGATCGTCATGCCGATGCGCGGCGCGGCGGCGTGGCGCCAGGCCGCGCGATGGCGCTGGATGTCGTGATTGACCATGAACCAGGGCTTGAACGGCCCCGCCAGCACGCCCAGCCCGCGGACGGCGGCCCACTCAAAGGTGTCGGGGCTGACCGCCGCCGTCCACAGCGGCGGGTGCGGCTGCTGGACCACGTGCGGCAGGATATCGAGCGCCTCGAAACGGTAGTGGCGGCCGTGGTGCGTGACCGGCTTTCTCCCGAAGCTCTTCATCAGGATATCGAGGCCCTCCTCGACCCGCCCGCGCGAGTCCGCAGGGTCCGAGCCGAAGACCTCGTGCTCGCGCGGCGCGAAGCCGCGGCCGATACCCGCCTCCAGCCGTCCGCCCGACAGGACGTCCAGCGTCGCGATGCGCTCGGCCACGTGCACCGGGTGGTGCAGCGGCAGCGGAATGACGGCGTGGCCCAGCCGGATGCGGGCGGTGCGCGCCGCCGCCGCCGCGAGCAGCAGCTCGGGCTTCGACGCGTGCGAATAGCCGCGCAGGAAGTGGTGCTCGACCAGCCAGGCGCAGCCGTAACCCAGCCGATCGGCAATCTCGATCTGGGCCAGCGTCTCGGCGTAGACCTCGCGCTCGCTCAATCCGAGCTGCTGCGGCACGGCCACTTCGAAAAAAAGATCGAAACGCACGGGGCTCGCAATCAGGTGCGGTTCATCGGCAGCCCGCCGCCGCGGGTCCCCGACGAGGAGCGCTCAGACGCGATCGACCAGCGGCTGCCCGACCGCCAGTTGCACGACGCCGGTGAAATCCGCCGACGCAAGCGGCTGCATTTTCACCGGGCGGCCCGCGAAGAAGCGCTCGATCCTGCCGGCCAGCCGGGTGGGCGGCACATCGCGCAGCACGCTCTCGAGGTCGGCCAGCGTGCGGTGCGGCTCGATCGCCACCGGGCTCTGAAACCACGCCCGCCGGATGACGCCCGCGCGGCGGTCGTAGGCGACGGCCACGCGCAGCGGCGCGCCCGCGGCCTGCGCATGCAGCACGGGCAGCTCGGCCGCCGGCCGCGCCATCAGGTTGATCCAGTCCGGGTGGTCGATCTCCCCGAGCGCGGCCCGATAGCGGGCGTGCTCGGACAGCGTGAGGTCGCCTTCCCCGAACTCCACGCCGAATTCGCTCTCGTACGCTTCCGTCAGGTAGCGCCTGATCAGGGAGATATCCGGCTTCGCGCCGAGCAATTTCCCGAGGCTCACCACGCGATCGTCCGCGATCCCGGGCGCCGCGGCGGCCAGGCGCGACGCCAGCAACAGCTTCGCGGGATCGAAATCGACGAACAGCGTGGCCTGGAACAGCAGCGCATCGCCGTCGAAAACCGCGGCGCTGTCCGAAATCCTGCGTCCGTCCACTTCGATATCGTTGTGCGGGCGGTAGCGCGCGTCCACGCCCAGCGCGCTCACCGCCGTGGCCGCGGCATGACAGAGCCGGCGCGCGATCGACCGCGGGTCGGCCGCGCCGACATCGCGCCGGTGAAGGTAGAGCTCCCATGCGAACTGGCCTTCGTCGAGGACCATGACATCGCCGGCGGTCAGGCGCCGCTGGATGCCGATGCCGCCGGCCCTGCAGGCTTCCAGGTCCAGCTCCTGCGCGGGACTCTGGCCGCAGCCGATCAGCGCGCAGGGGGTGAAGCGGAGAAACCTCAGGGTGCCGGGAATTTCCTCGGCGCGGCGGGCTTCCAGCAGGGCGCGGTCGAGCGCGATGTTCTGCGCCGCCGGCCTCAGGCCCGTGTCGATGATGCGCCAGGTTTCCGCCATGCGCGTCACGCCCGGGGCAGCCGCACCGCTAGCGCTTCTTCATGAGAAAAACGAACTCCTTCTCGACCGCGTCGGACGCCAGCAGCGCATTGCCGGTCTGCTTGGAAAACGCGGCGAAATCCTTGACCGCTCCCGGGTCGGTCGCCAGTATCTTCAGCACCTGGCCCGAAGCCATGTCGGCGAGCGCTTTCTTGGTGCGCAATATCGGCAGCGGGCAGTTCAGGCCGCGCGCGTCGAGTTCCTTGTCGAAATCCATGGTTCCTCCTGCAGTTGAAACGGCGTGGTCAGGCGCTGCGCGCCTGCTGCCGGAGCAGCAACGCGCGCAACGACATGTTACGGTCCTGCAGATCGCGTGCGAGCTGGATCGCGACCATGTAGAGAATGTGGTGACCGACGGGCGGCGCCGCATCGAACAGTTCGTTGAACTCGGCGCGCGGCAGCGAGGCCGCGGTGACCGGCTCGAGCGCGGTGCAGGTCGCCGCGGCCGGCAGGTTGTCGAGCAGCGACAGCAGTCCGAACACTTCCCCCGCGCGCAGCTCGCGGTCCTGCCTGTGGCCGACCAGGTCGTCGCTGCGGGACATCATCACGGCCCCGTCCATGATGACGTAGAGCGCCTGCCCCTGCTCGCCCTGCCAGATAAACGTGTGGCCCTTGGGGTACAACCGCACCGGCATGCTGGCGGCCAGGGCGTCGAGATGCGCCGCCTGGAAGCCCTCGAAGCCGGGCATCGTCCTGAGAAACGCCTTGAGATCCATTGCAGCGCCTTTTACCTGGCGTCCTTCCCGCCGAAAAACGATTCCAGCCAGTTGTGTCCCCTGCCTGCGCCCTGCGCGGCCGCGCCGTCGGCGCCATCCGCGACGGTCTCGATCGGCGGAGGCTGGTTGAGGGTCGCGCCGGACTTGCGCAGGCGGTCGGCGAGCATCAGCACCAGCTGGCGCAACAGCACGCTCGAGATTTCCGCGTTTTTCCAGATCAGCTCCTCGAACTTCTCGTGCCGCAGCCGCAGGAACCTGACCGGCGTCAGCGTCGTCACCGTCGAACTCGCCAGCAGCTCGCCGCTCAGCACCGACACCTCGCCCAGCCACTCGCCCGGCCCCAGCTCGCCCAGCTTGATGGCCCGGCGATCGGCCTCGACCGAGATCGACACGCGCCCGTCGAGGATCATGTAGAGGGAATCGACCGGCATGCGGTCGCGTATGACGGCGCGGTTCGCCGGCAACTCGAGCGACGTCGTTGCATCCAGCAGCTTGCCGAGATTCTCCGCGCCCAGCTCGTCCGCGAGCGCGGGAAACCGGGTGGAAAATTCCGTGAGGGTCCTGCTGTCCGTAGCCAAGCCGATTCCCGGGAAAAGTGCCCGCCCTGACGCCGCCGACGGTATGAAAGTGATTCTAGCATTACTGCCCGGGCGGCCCGCTGCCGCGGCGCGGGCGTTTGCGCACCGTGTCCGGGGCAAGAAAACACGCCGCCCGCCTCGCGCGGTCCTCCCGGCTGGGGTAGAATTTCCACTCGAAAAAACCGGCGCCGGCAGGTGGTAAAAACCGGCCCGAGAACAATCCGGCTTCCCTGAGCGGTTTCCCTGAGCGGCTTACCTGAAACGAGCGCAAACGAGGGCTGGCACCGTGGTTCCGTTTGCCTCCACCCATACACCCACTTCCGGCATGCCGACATTCGCCTGGTTGCGGCCGTTGACGCTGGCGGCGGCGTGTCTGCTCACCACACCCACGCTCGCCCAGCTGCCGCCGACCCCGGGCGCGGTGCAGGACACGGTCGTCCCCCAGAAACCCCCGACGCCCGCGGCGCCCGCGCAGCTCGTTTTTCCGACCGCGCCGCCGCCGGTCCTGCACGACCCGCAGGGCCGGCGCTTTTCCGTCCACTCGTTCGCCTTCGCCGGCCACACGGTTTTCCCGGAACAGGCGCTGAAACGCCTGATCGAGCGCTACCTCGATCTCGAACTGAACCTCTACGACCTCGGCCGCGCGGCCGACATCATCACCCGCTTCTACAACGACAACGGCTACCCGGTCGCACGCGCGGTCCTGCCGGCGCAGAAAGTCGAGAACGGCATCGTCCGGATCGAGGTCATCGAGGGACGCGTCGGCGAAATCCGTTTCGAGGGCCAGCGACGCTATTCCGCGGATTTCCTCCAGCGCCGCCTGACCGGGCTGAAACCGGACGGACTGATCACCACGCTGGGGCTCGAGCACGACCTGCTGCTGCTGAACGACCTGCCCGGCCTCACCGCGCGCGCGGTGCTGGAGCCGGGCAAGGCGTTCGGCACCACCGACATCTCCATCCGGGTCGAGGAAAAACTGCTGTCCGCGTTCGTCGTCCCGAACAACTTCGGCCTCAAGGAAACCGGGCAGTGGCGCCTCGACGCGGGCTTCAGCCTCAACAGCCCGTTCGGCCTGGGCGAGCAGCTGAGTTACTACGGTTTGCACTCGGAAGACGGCCTGATGCGCTACGACGGCCTGACTGTCAGCCTGCCCGTCACGCCGCTCGGCACCCGGGTCGAGCTGTCCCACTCGAAAACCGATTACCAGGTCGCCGGCCCGTTCACCCCTCTCGGACTCGATGGCGATGCGACCAGCAGCGAGGCCAGGATCGTCCACCCTTACCTCCGCAGCCGCAGCCAGAACCTGTCTTTCAACCTCGGCGCGCGCCAGAGCCGCCTGCGCCAGCGCGCGTTCGGCACGCAGATCTCGGACGACAAGGTCACGCTGGGCAACCTCGGCGCCGTCTACAACCAGATCGGCCAGGACGCCTCCCTCACCAACGCCAGCGCCCAGTTCTACAGCAACAACGAGAGCAACGAGCTCGCCAACCGCCGCAACGCCGTCCGGCTGAAGATGCTGCTCGATGCCAACCACCTGCGCGGCATCACCCGCGAGTGGGACCTGTACGTGCGCACTGCCTACGGCTACAGCCAGGACCCGCTCCCCGACAGCGAGAAATTCTCGTTCGGCGGCCCCGGCAGCGTGCGCGGCTACCGACCCTCCGAGCTGCGCGGCGACGGCGGCGTGCTGTTCACCGGCGAGTTGCGCCGGCAACTGCCCGTCGCCGACAAGCTGGGCATACTGGGAATTTTCTACGACGTCGGCGTGCCGCGGTTCAAGGCGCCCGGCTTCGTCGAGGGCACCGTCACGATCCAGAGCGTGGGCGCGAACGTGACTTTGTTCCTGCGGCCGGGAATTCAAACCAAGCTTGAGTTTGCGGTCCCGGTGGGCAACACTATCGCAAGCGACGGAAAGAACGGCAGAGCGTGGTTCTCCATCAGCGGCAGTTTCTAGCAAAACAGCGCGCGCCACGGCGGCGGTTCGAGCCGACTCCGCTCGCCCGCGCGCTCGCCGGCATCGGCTTCGCCAGCCTGCTCGCCTCCCCGCTCGCGGCCTTCGATGCCGCCGCCCAGCAACTGCCGACCGGCGGCACGGTGACCCACGGCACGGCGACGATCAGCCATCCCGGACCGACGCAACAGCGCATCACCCAGGGCAGCGACAAGGCGATCATCAACTGGCAGGGCTTCTCGATCGGCCAGGGCAACTCGGTCCAGTTCGT
>CAZOQY010000051.1:12841-14472 GCA_964581835.1 uncultured Streptomycetaceae bacterium
TACGTCGTGCTCGCCGGCGATTACGCGGCCAACCGCGGCGTGGTCGAGGCGCGAGGCGGCAGCGTCGTGCTCGCCTCCGGCAGCCGCATGACGCTCGACATGCACGGCGACGGCCTGGTGAGCCTGGCGGTGAGCGAGAAGGCGGTCTCCGAGATCGCCGCCGTGGAAAACGCCGGCAGAATCATCGCGGACGGCGGCCGCGTCGTGATGACCGCGCAGATCGCGCGCGATCTCACCGGCACCGTCGTCAACAACACCGGCCTCGTGCAGGCGCGCGGCACCGTCGAGCGCGACGGCGCGATCTACCTCACCGGCGCCGGCGGCGACGTCGCCTCCAGCGGACGCCTCGACGCGAGCGGCCCGCGCGGCGGCAACGTCACGGTCCAGGCGGCAAGCGGCACCACCCTCGTCTCCGGCGAAGTGAGCGCCAGCGGCTCGGCGGCGACCGGCGGCAACGTGCGGATACTCGGCGAGCGCGTCGGCTTGATCGACAACGCAACCATCGACGCCTCCGGCGCGGCCGGCGGCGGTACCATATTGATAGGCGGCGACTTCCAAGGGAAAAATGCCGCGATACCCAATGCAGACGCAGCGTTCGTCGGCGAGAACGCGACCATCAAGGCCGATGCGCTTCAAAACGGCAATGGCGGCACCATCGTGGTTTGGTCGGACGAGGCGACGCGCTTTTTCGGATCCGCATCCGCCCGAGGCGGCAGCGCAGGCGGGAACGGGGGCTTCGTCGAAATTTCCGGCAAGGAGTGGCTGGCTTTCCGCGGCAACGTGGATACCCGGGCGCCGCTGGGAACAACCGGAACCTTGTTGCTCGATCCGACCGACATTACGATCAGCACGGCCGCGACCTCCAACGGCACCTGCCCCGGCACCGGCCCCTGCTTTGCATTGACGGGCAATCCCAACAGCGCAAATCTGAATGTCACCGACCTGACGACGGCGCTCGGCACGACCAACGTCAATGTCAACACGACCTCGACAGGACTTGGAACCGGCAACATTGACGTCAATACGGTGGTCGTCTACACCTCGGGCAACAGTTTGACGCTCACCGCCGACGCTAACATCAACGTCAGCAACAACATCACCAACAGCGGCGGCGGAACGATCACCCTCAACGCAAGGAACAATGTCAACGTCGGCGCCAACGTCGGCACCGCGGGCGCGCTGGCGGTCACTGCAGACTCCGACACGAACGGCTCGGGCGCGATCAGCCGCGCGGCCGCCGGCAACACGTTGAGCGCGGGAACCACCCTTGCATTGAATGCGGGCAGCGGCATTGTCGCGACGACGATTGCCCCGACCGTCTCTTTTTCGAATGCGGGCGGCGCGGTCAACATCAGCAACACTCGCACCGGCGGCCTCACAGTCTCCGGCAGCAATTCCGGCACGGTCGCCATCACGGAAACGGCGGGCGCACTCACGGTCGGCGCCGGCGGCATCACGACGGGCGGGAATACTGTCAACCTGACAGCGGCAGGCACGATCACGCAGGCCGGGACGATCTCCGGCACGACGCTGACCACCAGCTCGGTTGGCGGCACCACGCTTGGCGGCGCCAATACCGTCACCGGCTTCAACGCTTCCAACAACACCAGCGGCGACATCAGCTTCGGCAA
>CAZOQY010000052.1:0-14249 GCA_964581835.1 uncultured Streptomycetaceae bacterium
CCTGGCGCCGATGGTGCGCGCGATCACGTCGCTCCCGCCGCCGGGCGCAAAAGGCACCATCAACCTGACGGGGCGGCTGGGCCAGGTCGACTGCGCGCCCGCGCCGACAGGCAGCAAGGCTGCCGTGGCGGCGGCGACAAGCATGGCCTTGCCCCAGAACAGGCGGCGGGTGAAATGGCAGGTGATCATGCGTCGTCTCCGTTCAGCTGCGCGCGAGCGTCTTCTTCACGTCTTCCGCCGAGACCTTGATCGTCACCCCGGCGCGCTCGTTCTGGATCTGCATCGGCGAACGCGAGTCGCGGTTGCCCCAGCCGCGATCCAGGGCAGCGGCGAAGTCCTGGCAGGCGACCTCGGCGTGCTTCATCGGCACCCCCAGTTGTTGCGCCAGTTCCAGGCCCAGCGTGAGATCCTTGTGCGCGAGCCGCACGGTAAAGGCGGCGGGCTCGTATTTCGACTGCAGATATTGATCGCCGATGCGGTCGAAGGTGCGCGACCGGCCGATCGCGCCCTGCCGGATCGCGTGCCACAGCTCGAGCGGATCGACGCCCGCTTTCACGCCCAGGGTGAAGACCTCGGCAATCGCCATGCGGATGGTGAGGCTCGCCACGTTGTGCACGAGCTTCGCGCTGTTGCCGGCGCCGATCGGGCCGACGTACATCACCTGGTCGCCGATGGCGTCGAGCAGCTTCCTGTAGCGGTCGAACGCGTCACGATCGCCGCCGACGAAGATCGCCAGCTTGCCCGACTGCGCGCCAGCGGGCCCGCCGCTGACCGGGGCGTCGAGCAGGGCGATGCCCTTGTCCCTGAAGCGCTTGTAAATTTCCCGCACCACGGTCGGGGAGTTGGTCGAGAGGTCGAACCAGGCCGTGCCTTTGCGCATCGAGCCCAGCAACCCGCCCTCGCCCACGCCCACTTCCTGCACTTCCTTCGGGCCGGGCAGCGACGTGAACACCACGTCCGCCGCCTCCCCGACGTCGGCGACCGTTTCGGCCCACTTCGCGCCGGCCGCAACGAGCGGCTGCGCGCTTTCCTTGCGAACGTCGTGGACGACCATTTCGTACCCCGCCTTGCGCAGGTTGAGCGCCATCCCCGAGCCCATCGTGCCGATGCCGATAAAGCCGATTTTCATGCTGGAGTCCCTTTCATTATCAAGCGCCGTGCGGGTTTCCTGAAATTCATGCCACCTCGCCGAACGCGTCGGACAGTTCCCTGATGTCGTCGAGCTCGTCGAGCCGCCGGGCGAGCGCCAGCATCCTGTCGACATCGTGCCGCGGCAACAGGTCGTGCCACTTTGCGGACAGGTCGGACCAGGCGACCGCGCCGCGGCGGCTATGGCCTCGCGGATAATCGATGCGCCGCGAGACCTTCGATCCGTTCGCGGTCGCGATCGTCACGTTGGATCCGCGCCCGTTGGGCTGATCGCGATCGAGGCCGGGATCGACGCCGAGCGTCACCCGTGCCCGCAGGCGGGCAAACGCGGGCTCGCCCAGCACTGCCGGGAAAGGAGATTCCCTGAGGCTCAGGCCGCCGCGCACCAGGGCGGCACTCACGATGTCCTGCATGCAGATGTTGTGCATGTCCCGGCCATCGACCACCCGCATGGCGGCTTCCGGCATGCCGACATGAACCGATTCGATCGCATCGACGCCGATCTTGTGGTCGGCGGCCAGCGTCGTCGCCGCCTCGACGGCGGCGTGTATCGGGTAGCCCGCGTTGATGAACTTGAAGTTCGCTCCCAGGATGGCCCAATCCCCGCCGAGCTGGCGGGTCACCGCTTCTGCGCCGCCTTCGGCGCCCCAGGCCTCGAGCACGCCGTGCTTCATGCCCAGGACGTCCTCGACGCCCTCCATCCCCACGGAAGACATCAGCGCGGCGCTCACGCCCGCCAGGGCAAACTGGCCGTTGCAGAGGGACTTGCTGATGTGCCGTTTCTCCTGGTACAGCGAGGCCAGGCTGTTGGTCTGGAAAGTGACGAGCGCCATGGCATGACAGTGCCGGAGCGGATCGAGTCCCAGCAGCCGGCTCGCCGACGCCGCCGCGCCGACCGCATACAGGAAGTCGGAATACAAGTGGCTGCGCGCCATGAACGGAAGCTTGCCTCCGCAGGCCTCGACGATCCGGACACCGACGTCGTATGCGAGCACCACGGCGTTGATCAGCTCGGCGCCCGAGGCGCGCTGTCGCTCGGCGACCGCCAGCGCGGCATGGACGACGGTCGCTCCCGGGTGGCCGCCAACGACGTGCGTCCCATCGACCTCGTCGCCATGCCCGGCCGCCCCGTTCGCCAGGGCCGCGTGCTGCGCCGGCGCACGCAGCCGGGTCCCCAGGATCAGGGATTCTTCCGGTCCGCCGAGCGTCCGGGCGTATCGCGCCGCCAGGTCGCCGGCGAGGCTGCGCCGGCCGAAACAGGCGCTCGCCATTTCGTCGAGGATCACCTGCCTGGCGCGTTCCCTGACGTTTTCGGGGATCGCCCCGATCGACGTGGAGGCGGCGTACTGCGCAAGGGCCAGCGTGAGTGACTGCGCCATGATTGCCCCGCTCAAATCACGCCTTCCGCCTTGTACGCCGCCAGTTCCTTCGCCGAATGGCCGAGCCACTTGCCGAAGACGGCGTCGTTGCTCGCGCCCAGCGGCAGGCTGGGCTCGATCGGCCGGCGCGGCGTCCCTTCGAAAACCAGGGGCGAATGCGGCAGCGCGACGCGCCCCAGATCGGGGTGGTCGATCCATTGCAGGCTGCCGCGCGCGTGCATGTTCTCGTCGCGCATGACCTCGAACAGATCGCGCACCGGCGCGCACGGCACCTTCGCCGCCAGCATGCGCCGCGCCACCTCGTCCCTGGTGACCGTCTTCGTCCAGTTCTCGATCAATTCGTCCACGGCGGCGAAATGGGTGACGCGCGCCGAACGGGTGAGGAAGCGCGGATCGTCCTTCAGGTCCGCCCGCCCCATCACGTCGAGGACCGCCCGGAAATGATGATCGCCCGGGCAGTTGAGCACCACGTAGCCGTCGCTGGTCGCGTAAGCGTTGTACGGCGCGATGCCGAGGCCGCCGTGCCGGTTGCCGGTGCGCGCCGGCGCTTCGGCGCCGCGCGCATGCACCATACCGTAGTTCGACGCGAGCGAAGCATAGGTCGCGTCCTGCATCGAGACCTCCACGACGCGGCCCTTGCCGGTGCGGCTGCGCTCGTACAGCGCGGTCATGATCGCCGCGTAGAGGTGGATGCCGGCGCTGAAATCGCACATGGCCGCGCCGCACTTCACCGGCGGCTGGTCCGGATAACCGGTCGAATTGATGACCCCGGACATCGCCTGCATCACGAGGTCCATGGCGGGATAATCGCGATAGGGGCCGTCCTTGCCGTAACCCGAGCTCGATCCGTAGATCAGCCGCGGATTGATCTTATGGAGTTCCGCGGCGCCGACGCCCAGGCGATCCATGACGCCCGGTGCAAAGTTCTCCACGAGGATGTCGGCCCGCGCCACCATTTCCCGCAGCAAGCCGCGCCCTTTTTCGCTCTTGAGATTGAGCGTGACCGGCTTCTTGTTGGAATTGAGCATCGCGAAGGGAAGGTCCGCCCCGCCCATGTCGCCGCGGCTGCGCAGATGCTCGCCGTGATGCGGCTCGACCTTGATCACCTCCGCGCCGGCCATCGCCATGATGAAGGTCGCGTACGGCCCGTTGTAGACGTGGGACAGGTCGATGACGGTCACGCCGGCCAGCGGGTAGCGGGAGGCCGGCGCGGGTTTCGCGCCAGCGGCACGCGAGGGTTTGACGGGACTCTTTTTCATGCTTGCTCCAGTCGCGGAATCATGAGGAAGCGCCGCCGGCCCGCTCGAGCACGCGCAACGCGCTGCGCAGGTGGGGACGATCGAGCATCTTGCCGTCGAGGGATGCGACGCCGGTGCTCGCCGAAGCCTCGAACGCCGCGACGATGCGCCGCGCCCGCTCGACGTCGGCTGCGCTCGGGGTGAATGCGGCGTTGATGGGACCGACCTGGTCGGGATGGATCGCCGCCTTGCCCGAGTAGCCGTCGCGCAAGCCCTCCGCCGCCTCGACCTTGAGCCCCTCGGGGTCGCGAAAATCGGTGTAGACGGCATCGATCGCCGGCAGCGAGACCGCCGCCGCCGCGTACAGGCACAGCGAGCGGGCGAGCTGGTAAGGCGCCGTGTAGGCTCCGCTCGCGTCGCGATTGCCAATTGCGCCCAGGTCCGCTGCCAGGTCCTCTCCTCCCCACATCAGGCCGCACAGCCGCGGGTGCGCCGGCGGACCGTAACTGCCGAGACCGAACATCGACGCGCCATTTTCCGTCGCGATCGGCAGGATGCGTATCTCCCCGGCCGTGATGCCGGCCTTCGCTTCCGCCTGCGACAGGCGGTCGGCCAGCGCCCGCACGTCCTCGCCACCCCGGCATTTCGGCAACACGATGCCGAACGGACGTGCGGCCGCGATCGCGGCGATATCAGGCAACGCGTCCGCGGTATCGAGGGCGTTGATGCGCACGAACAGCTTCTTGCCGCCTCCCGACGCGGCCAGCGTCTTCGCGACCAGATCCCGCGCGGCGCCCTTGCGCGCCGGCGCGACGGCATCTTCCAGGTCGAGGATCAGCGCGTCGGCGGCGGAGCCGAGCCCCTTGGCGATCTTGCGCTCGTCGTCGCCCGGCACGAACAGGAGGGAACGCACGTTCGCTCCTAGAAAGTGCCGAAGCCGAGCACGCCGTCGGGACCCATGTCGGAAAGGATCTTCTTGCCGACCAGCTCCTTCAGCGTCTCCGTCGTGCCGCCGCCGAGCGACCCGTAGCGCGCGCCGCGGTAGAAACGCGATACCGGGAACTCGTCGGTAAAGCCATAGCCGCCGTGCACCTGGATTGCCTCGCTGGTTACGCGCAGCGACATCTCATTGACGGTGATCTTCGCGATCGCCGCCATGTAGGGATCCGGGAACGGATTCGCGGTCGCGCAGGCGCGATACAGGATCGAGCGGCTCGCTTCGATGTCGCGGTACATCTCCGCGAGCTTGTGGCGGATCGCCTGGAACTCGCCGATCGACTTGCCGAACGCGGTACGCTCGCGCGCGTACTTCACCGCCTCCTCGAATGCGCCTTCCGAAAGCCCAAGCGAGATGCTGGGGTTGAGACAGCGTTGCGTATTGAACGCGTTGAGGAGCTTGCGGAAACCGTCTTCGCGAATGATCAGGTTTTCCAGCGGCAGCTCGCAGTTCTGGAACTGGATCTCGGCGAGGTTCTCGCCGCCCATCGTGTGATAGCGCGCGGTGCAGGTAAATCCCGGGGTGCCTTTTTCGATCAGCACGCAGCCGATGCCTTCGCGGCCCGGCTGCTTGTTGACGCGGCTGAAGACGACGAATGCCTGCGCCTCGTCCACGCGGCTGATCAGCGTCTTCACGCCGTTCAGCACCAGCCTGTCGCCCTTGATGTCGGCGTTCGTGCGGTAGTTCGCGACGTCGGTGCCGGCGTGGGGCTCGGTCATGCACACCGCGAGAATGACGTCCGCCGTGCACACGCCGGGCAGCAGCCGCCGCTTGATGCTTTCGGGCGCGAAGTTGTCGAGGATCTTGCACTGCACGCCCACTTCGCCCATCACCGCCATCCCGGTCACGTAGCAGCCCTTGGCGATCTCCTCCAGCACCAGCGCAGTATCAAGCACGGGCAGGCCGAGACCGCCGTATTCCTCCGGCACCGCCATGCCGAGCACGCCGATCTTCGCAAGATCTCGCATGTTGTCCCACGGGAACGTGCCGTCCATGTACTTCAGGGCGTTGGGCCTGAATTTTTCCTGCGTGAGTTCACGCACGGTGCGCACCATGCCTCGCTGCTCTTCATTGAGATGGAAATCCATGACGCCTCCTTTGAAATTATGCGATCAAGCGGCCGGGCCGCTCGACGACGCTGGTCGGGTGCTTCAGCAGGTGCTGGTAGCGGGAGCGAACCAGGTTCTCGAGTCCGAACACGTGCTTTTCCATTTCGGCGGCCGCGGCCTCGCCATCCCGCGCCCGGCAGGCTTCCAGGATGCGCTGGTGCGCCTTGACGACGTGCGCCTGGTTGCCGACCGAATAGCGGATGCCGTGATGCTCGCCGGTGGCGAGGATGCTGATCGTCTCCCAGAAGACCTCGAGCACCTTGTTGCCGCCCGCGCGCGCGATGACGCTGTGAAAAACGCGGTTCTCCTCGAGAAAAGCCTCCTGGTCGCTCTGCGCGTCGAGCGCCTTCATGCGCGCGATCGACGACTCGAGCTCCTTGAAATCCGCTTCGCTTCCGTTCACGGCTGCCTCATAGGCCAGCGCGGGCTCGATCACTTCGCGCGCCTTCAACACCGTCTCGAACGGCACTTCGTGCATGCGCAGGAACACCGACAGCCCGTAAGCCAGCAGGTCGGTGCTAGGCTCGCGCACGATGATGCCGCCGCCGGGGCCGGGGCGGCGATCGAGCAAGCCCTGGGATTCCAGCAGCTTGATGCTCTCGCGCAGCGTCGGCCGGCTCACGTTGAACTGCGAAAGCAGCTCGGCTTCGGTCGCGAAGCTGCTGCCGGGCTTTAACTTCGCGGCGATGATGCGCTCGAGCAGTTGCTGCGCGACGTGCTCGGCCTTGCTGCGATGGGTGCTGGCTGGACGGTTCATCGGGACATGCCTCCTCCAAAGCGCGGCTGCCGCTTTTCCGCAAAAGCGGCAAGGCCTTCCGCGTAGTCGGGCGAAACGAGGATCTCGCGAAGCGCGAGGCCTTCCTGCACGAGTCCGTCGGCGAGCGTCGTCTCGAGGCCGCGGCAGACGAGGCGCTTGATCGCCTGCGCGCCGCCTGGCGAGCGCGATGCAAGGACCGTTGCGACTCTCATGACGTGCGCGTCGAGCTTGTCCGCGGCAACGGCCCCGTTCACCAGGCCGATTTCCCCGGCGCGCCTGCCGGTGACAGGCTCGCCCGTGAGCATGAGTTCGAGCGCGCGCGCGGCGCCGATCACGCGCGGCATGCGCTGCGTTCCGCCGGCGCCGGGAATCGCGCCGATCCGCGCCTCGGTGAGCCCGATCTGCGCGTCTTCCGCGGCGTAGCGCAGGTCGCAGGCAAGCGCGATTTCGCAGCCGCCGCCCATCGCGAGGCCGTTGATGACGGCGATCGTCGGCATCGGGGCCGCCGCGAGCGCGTCGACCACGGCATTGATCGCCCGGTTGTGCCGCACACGCGCCGTTTCGTCCATCGTCCGGCGCTCCTTCAGGTCCGCCCCGGCGCAGAACGCGCGCCCGACGCCGCGAATGAGCACCACGCGCGCGCGGGCGGCGATCGCGTCCGCAATCGCCGCCCGGAAGGCCTCCACCATGTCCAAGCCGAGCGCGTTGAGGCGCTCGGGGCGATTCACGCGGATCTGGACGATGCCCTCACCGCTCCGCTCGACGGCGATGCCGCAATCGGCTTGGTTGGTTTTCGTGTCTGGCTGCATTCAGGCTGCTTTCAAGGTGTTTTTCGCGAGGCCGTCCCGGAAATCGGGATGCGCGATGGCACGGAGGCGTTCCGCGCGTTCGCTGAAGGAACGTCCGCGCAAGTCGGCAACGCCGTATTCGGTGACGATGATGTCGGCGTCCGCGCGCGGGGTCGTTACCGGCCGGCCTTCGAGCGACGCGACGATCCGGGAATGCTTGCCGTCGGGCGTCGTCGAGGGCAGCGCGATGATCGCGCGGCCGCCGGGTGAAGCGAATGCGCCGCGGACGAAGTCCGGCTGCCCGCCGATGGCGCCGAGATAGCGGCCGGCCGCGACTTCGGAATTCACGTTGCCGGTCAGATCGACCTCGACGCCCGAGTTGATCGAATACAGGTTCCGCACGCGCGCGAGCACCTGCTGGTTGTGCGTGTAATCGGAAGAGCGAAGCTCGACTCCGTCGTTTCCGTTCGCGAAATCCATCAGGCGACGGCTGCCGAAGAGGCCGCCGGTCACGATGCGCCCCGCATCGATACCCTTGCGCGCATTCGTGACCGCGCCCTTCTCCACCAGGTCCACGATCACGTCGGAAATGACGCCGCTGTGCACGCCGAGATCGCGATGCCCCTCGAGCGCACGGCAGACGGCGACCGGCAGGCCGCCGACACCCATCTGGATCGTGGCGCCGTCAGGGATGAGCCCCGCAACGTTTGCCGCGACGCGCCTGTCGATCTCGTCGGGCTCGGGATCCGGCATGAGAATCTCGTCGGCATCGCACTCGGTCAGCACGTCGATATCCGCCCCGGCTATCAACGCATCCTGCGATGTCACCGGCAGGCGCTCGTCGACCTCCGCGATCACGCAGCGCGCCGCCTGCACCATGGCAGGCACGAAATCCGCCATGACCCCCACGGTGAAGAACCCGGGCCGGGGATGCGGGCGAACGCGAAGCAGCGCGACATCGACGCGGATCGCGCCCGAGCGGATGAGCGCGGGCACGGCGGACACGTAGGCAGGAACGATGTCGAGCAGGTTCGCGGCAGTAAGCGTGCGGGTGGTGCCGGCGCCGTTGAGACCGCGAAAGCGGAAGCGGTCGCCATGCTCGGGTTTCAGCGTCCTGCTCATCATCATGCCGACGAACAGTTCGAGCGGCGGCAGCGTGTGGCGCTGCTCGACGAGACGGCGCGTCAGGCCCAACGGCTCGCCCGTTCCCTGCGGCCAGGTCACCACGTCGCCTGCCCGCACGTGACGGGAGAAATCGAGAGCGCCGCTGGGGTCGGATCGGGGCTCGGATCGGGATGGCATGGCCTGCATGGTAGGGCTGCCGGCCAAATCTGTCAAATCATCTAAATCATTTGACAGATAACCGCCAACGCCCTAGACTGGGGCACCCCTGTAGAAAATACCCGGAGGAGGAAAATCATGAAGGCGACCCGATTCGCAATTGCGATCGCCACAGGCGCGGCGCTGCTCGCGCTGGGCACGCACTCGAATGACGCGCCGGCCCAGGCCGTCGACGTATCCAAGTATCCGGCGCGGCCGATCCGGCTCATCATCCCGTTCCCGCCCGGGGGCAGCAACGACATCCTCGGCCGTTTCATGGCGCAGAAGATGACCGAGCGCCTGGGCCAGACCACCATCGCCGACAACCGCCCCGGCGCGGACGGCATCATCGGCACCGACGTCGTCGCACGCTCGGCGCCCGACGGCCTGACGCTGCTGATTATCTCCACTTCGTACACCATGAACCCCGCGATCCACAAGATGCCGTACGACCCGATCAAGTCGTTCGCGCCGGTGTCGAGGATCGCCAGCGGCCCGAACGCGATCGCGGTGCACCCCACCCTGCCCGCGAAGAGCATCAAGGAGCTGGTCGCGCTGGCGAAGACCAGGCCGGGGCTGATCCGCTACGCCTCCTCCGGGATCGGCGGCTTCAATCACTTTGGCGGCGAACTGCTCAACACCATGGCGGGCGTGAAAA
The DNA here is from genome assembly GCA_964581835.1 of uncultured Streptomycetaceae bacterium. Taxonomy (GTDB): domain Bacteria; phylum Pseudomonadota; class Gammaproteobacteria; order Burkholderiales; family SG8-41; genus SG8-41. The sequence goes on from CAZOQY010000052.1 coordinate 9,396, forward strand.
TGACGCACGTCCCCTACAAGGGCGGCGGCCCGGCGATGCTCGACGTCATGACCGGCCAGGTGGAAGTCTCCGTCGGCACGCTGATCCAGACGCTACCCCACATCCGCTCGGGCAAGCTGAAGGCGCTCGCCGTGGGCTCGCTGAAGCGCACGCCGATCCTGCCTGACGTGCCGACGGTTTCCGAGTCCGGCGTCCCGGGCTACGACGTCACGGTCTGGTGGGGCATCCTCGCGCCGGCCGGCGTGCCGGAGGGCATCATCACGAAGCTGAACGGCACCATCGCCGAAATACTGCGCGAGCCCGAAATGGCCAAGCGGCTGGCGGCCGAAGCCGCCGAGCCCATCATCGAGAGCCCCGCGACGTTCAGCAAGATCATCGCGAGCGATATCCAGAAATGGGCCCGCATCGCCAAACAGGCGGACATACGCGTCCAGTAGCACCCACCCGCGACGTGACTTTTTCGGGAACTTCGCCAGGGAGAACGGCCATGAAAACCAGTTTCCAACCGTTACGCTTCTGCGCGCCCGTCCTGTTCGGCGTCTCCATCGCCGGCAACGGCGTCGCGCAGGCCCCGGACGCAAGCGGGTTTCCATCCAAACCGATCCGCATGATCGTTTACTCCGCGCCGGGCGGGAGCAACGACATTTTCGCGCGCTTCATCGCGCAAAAACTCAGCGAGCGCCTGCCGCAGAGAACGATCGTCGATAATCGCCCCGGTGCCGAAGGCATCATCGGCACTCAACTCGCGGCGCGCTCGCCCGCCGACGGGCATACGCTTTTGGTCGTGTCGACGAGCTACACCGTGCACCCGGCGATCCGCAGCAACCTCCCCTACGAGCCGAAGTCGCTCATGCCCATCGCGCAAATCGCCCTGGGCGGGAACGTCATTGCCACGCACCCGGTCTTCCCGGCCAGGACGGTAAGGGAGATGATCGTCATGGCGAAAGGGAAACCGCGGGAGCTTCGCTACGCCTCGTCCGCCGGATTCAATCTTTTGAGTGCCGAGCTGTTCAACATCATGGCCGGCGTCAAGATCGAGCGGATTCCCTACCAGGGCGGCGCGCAATCAATGGTCGCCGTGATGACGGGTGAAGTCGAGATGCTGTTCGGATCGCTGATCCAGGCGCTGCCGCACATTCGTTCGGGAAGACTGAAGGCGCTCGGTGTCGGTTCTCCGAAACGCTCGCCATTGCTCCCCCAGGTGCCGACAATCGCCGAAACCGTCCCCGGATACGACGGCAGCATCTGGTGGGGCGTGCTCGCGCCCGCGGGCGTGCCTGCGCCGATCGTGAACAAGCTCAATGCCGAGATCAACACGATCCTGCGCGAGCCGGAGATGGTAAAGCATCTCGCGGCGGAAGCCGCCGAGCCGGCAATCGCCACGCCTGAAGCGTTCGGCAAGCTCATCGCGAGCGACCTGGCAAAGTGGAGCCGCGTCGCAAAGCAGGCGGGCATACGCGCGGAATAACGAGACCGGGAGCAGACAGTACGGGAGCAGATGATGGGTTCGGACAGGACACCGACTGACGCGTCGGAGCGGATACTCGATGCATTCATCGACCATGCGCACCGCGTGCGCTGGGATGCGCTGCCCCCTACCACGCGCGCGAGCGTCAAGCGCGAGCTGCTCGATTACGTCGGCGCGGCGGTCGCCGGACGCGCCGCGATGGGCATGCCGGCCTGGCTCAAGGTGCTGGTCGACTGCGGCGGCCGGCCGGACGCCCGCGTCCTCGGCGGCCCGCGCGTACCGGCGCCGACGGCGGCGCTGTGCAACGGCTACTTCGGCCACGTGCTCGAATTCGACGATACGCACGACGAGGCCGTGCTGCACGCCGGCTCGGCCGCGATCCCGGCGGCTTTCGCGGCGGCCAGCCTGCGCGGCGGTGTCACCGGACGGGAATTCTGCGAGGCCGTACTGCACGGCATCGAGCTCACCTGCCGCCTCGGCGTCGCCACGCGGTTGAACCTGGTCGAGGGCGGCTGGATCTACACCGCGCTGCTCGGCCATTTCGGCGCGACTTTCGCGGCGGCCTGGCTGATCGACCGCCGGCCGGAAGTGCTGCGCAACGCGCTGGGCATCGTTTACTGCCTCGCCAGCGGCAACCACCAGTCCACGCGCGAAGGCGCGCAGACCAAGCACGTGCAGCCCGGCTTCGCCGCGTCAAACGCGGTCACCGCGGCCTTGATGGCAAGTGGCGGGCTTCCCGGCGTCAGGCAGCCGCTGACCGGAGAGGACGGGTTCTCCCGCGTCTATCTGCATGGCAAGCTCGATGCGGAGCGCGTCGTGCGAGACCTGGGACAGCGCTACGAGATCGAGCGCCTGTCGTTCAAGCCCTACCCCACCTGCCGCTTCACTCATCCCCCCATCAGCGCGGCGCTGGAACTGCGCGCGCAACTCGGCCGGGATGCCGCCCGGATCGAGAAGGTGGAGCTCATCGTCGGCCCCCAGGCGCACGACGTGGTCGGCCGCGACATTCCGCAACGCCGCTCGCCGGTGACGCGCGTCGCGGCGCAGTTCAGCAACTACTGGTCGGTCGCGGTCGCGCTGACGCACGGCGAGGTCACGCCGCACCAGCTCGCGACCGAGATACCGCCCTCGCCCAAGGTCGCCGCGATGATCGAGAAGATTTCCTGCCGCACCGACGACGCCGCATCACGCGACATCGGCGGCTGCAAGCTGCGCGCCCACGGCCCGTTTGGCATGAAGGAAGTGGAGCACGCGAACGCCAGGGGTCATCCCGACTTCCCGCTGAGCGAGGCGGAGCTGCTGGAAAAATTCATGGGGAACATGCGCTACGCGCGTACGGCCGATGCCGACGCGGCGCGATTCGTCGACGAGATCATGGATATCGACGGCATGGAAGACATCGTGCCGCTCTGGGACCGGCTGGCCGGGGTTTCGGCCTGACGCCGGACGGCATGCCGCTGTCCTTCCGTCACATCGCCCCACCCTGCCGTATCTACTACGGCACGGACAGCCTGCAGCAGTTGCCGAAGGAACTCGACCGCCTGGGCTGCCAGCGCGCCGTCGTTTTTTGCGGCCGTACGCTGGCCGGCCACGCGAGCGGCCTGCCGCTCGTCTCCGCCGCCCTGGGCGAGCGTTACGCAGGCTCGTTCGATGGCGTGCGCACCCACAGCCCGCTGCCCCAGGTCATCGCCGGCGCCGAGGCACTGCGTCGCCTGAATGCCGACGCCGTCGTCGCGCTGGGCGGCGGTTCCGCGGTGGTGACGGCGCGGGCATCGGCCATCCTGCTCGCCGAAGGCCGGGACATACACGCTCTGTGCACGCAGCATGCGCCGGGCAAGCCACCGGTCAGCCCCCGTCTCGCGCAACCCAAGCTGCCCCAGTTCGTCGTCCCGACAACGCCGACGACGGCTTACGCCAAGGCCGGCAGCGCGGTGCTCGATCCTGCGCAAGGCCGCCGTCTCGCGCTGTTCGATCCCAAGACGCGCGCCGCCGCCCTGTTCATCCATCCGCAGATCGCGCTGACCGCGCCGCCGCAACTGGCGTTGGGCTCGGGATTGCAGGCGTTCGCGTCCGCTGTCCAGGGGATCGAATCGCGCGTCCGCGATCCGCTGGCCGACGCCCTGCTGGTCCACGCGGTGCGCCTGCTGGCCGCCCACCTGCCGCTGCTGGTGACAAATCCGGACGATGCAGAAACACGCGGGCAACTGATGCTCGGCGCGCTCCTGTCCGGGCAAGGCACAGACCACGCGCCGTCGGGCCTCGCGTCCGCCATCTCGCATTGCATCGGTGCGCGCTTCGAGCTGGAGAACGGCGTCACGAGCGCCATCGTGCTGCCGCACGCCATGCGCTTCAACGCGCAGGCGACGGAAGGGGAAAGCCGGCTGCAACTGGTGGCGGAAGCGCTGCACGCGTCCGATGCGATAGCGGGCGTGGAAACCCTGGCCGCGCGCCTCGCGCTGCCGAAACGCCTGCGGGATATCGGCGTCCCGAGGGCAGCGCTGTCGCAGCTCGCGGAAGACGCGATCGCGGACTGGTTCCTGCACCAGAACCCGCGGCGCGTGACCGGCAGAACGGAATTGCTGGAGTTGCTCGAAGCAGCCTGGTAGCGGTTACAACAGCCCGCGCGCGATCCCGCCGTCCACCAGGATCGACTGGCAGTTGACGTAGCTCGCCTTGTGCGAGGCGAGGAACACCACCATTGCGGCGATTTCCTCGGGCAGCCCGAAACGCTTCAGCGGAATTTCCTCCGAGAACGCCTGGATGACGTCTTCCGGCGCGACGCCCCGCTCTTTCGCCAGCTGCTCCGCGCGGGTGGTCCACAATGAAGTCAGCGTGCGGCCCGGAGACACCGAATTGACGCGGATGTTGAACGGCTGGAACTCCGCGCCCAGCGTCTTCACCAGCGCGATGAGGCCGGCCTTGGTCACGTTCGACACCACCTGGTGAGGGTACGGCATGCGCGCGCCGGCGGCGCCGAGGATGACGATGCGCCCGCCCGACTTCGCCCGCTTGAGAGGCTCCATCGCGGCGCGAATGACCCGCACCGTGCCGAGCACGTTGAACTCGTAGCTCGCGATCCACGCCGCGTCGTCCAACTCGCCGAACAGCGCGCGCCGGCTGCCGCCTGCCGCGCTCACCAGGATGTCGAGCACCGGCGCTTCCCGCGCCAGCCAGCCGCCCAGCTTTTCGACATCCTCTGCGCGCGTGACGTCGGCCGCGAACCAGGCCACATCCGCGCCAGTCGCCTGTTTAAGCCGCGCGGCCGCGGCCTTCAGCTTGTCCGCGTTGCGCGAGCAGATGAGGACGCGCGCGCCCTCCTCCGCGAGCCCTTTCGCGCTCTCGTAGCCGATGCCTTCGCTCGCACCTATGACCAGCGCCGTCTCGCC